>NZ_CP092334.1:90000-390516 GCF_018595685.2 Flavihumibacter rivuli | reverse complement strand
GACCATCTGCCACAAATGACGTTTGGCGGAATTAAAACTTCCGCCAAATTTATTTTTGAAAACTCTTGTAACTATATCACTGTAAATCCTTTCTTACAAATACACCATAATTACTGTACCTACCCCTTTTTTCCTGCAGTTCTTAGATTTAATCCGTTTCCCTAGAATTACGAGAAATCTTCCCTTTATATTCAGTGGGTGGCACATTGCCATCAACTGCATTTTAATAATTAATACTACAAATAATTTGACTACCCACTTTAACTATAACAAAGTTATTTCGAACATACTTTGCTTAATAAATATTTTTAAATGATAAATCTATGAACACATATTTAAAGCTCACCGCTGGTCTTTTCTTATTTGTTGCATGCAGCCCTATGCAGAAAGCCAATAAAATGGCAAACAAAAATAAAATCAACGCTATCTATCCTACTGCCACTTTTGATAGCATAGCTGCCAAAAAAGCATTAGCGTATGGCAATATAACTATTGAAGGAATTGCCTATACTAAACCAAGAAATCAGATTGGAACTAAAGTTCCTCTATCCAAGCGAATTTTTGCTGCTAATACTACCGTTGTACTTTTTCCCGTTACCTCTTACTTAGAAGAATGGTTTCATTTACGAAATGAGAAAGAAAGCAAACGTACACATGTATACATGAGTAATGATGCATTTAAATACAGAATTGTGGAAAAGACAGACGAATACGGTAGATTTAAATTTGAGAAAATGAAGCCGGGCCGGTACTTCATTCAATGTATTATGGGTTATTCAGAAACTAAAAGCAGACAGGTGTACCAGGGTACAGCCTATGGCACTTACAGCACCGCTGATTACTACTCGAAACAATATTATAATGTGGCAAAGTATGAACGCCTGGAAGAGTTTATTACTGTAAAAGAAGGAGATACCAAGCTTGAAATAAAGCTAAAGTAATAATTACTAAGGCCAACAAAAGACATCAAATTCATTACTTTTTGAATTATTTATCAAATCCCGCTTAAAGTTAGATTTCGATACTGCGGATCAAAGGTCATTTATCATCTTGATATCTTTTACCAAAGAATTCGTACTTAGGATAGTTCCGATCACAAAGCCCCAAACTAATGAAATGGTTTGGAGCTTTTTCTTTGCGTACCCAAGCGAGCTTGCTCAAGGTTGGGTGCACAAAGAAAAAGTCAAGCCTTCGACGCAGGAGAAGGCTTGGGGCTTTGGCAGCAATAAATACCGGCTTTTCTCTTTGCGTCCTTAGCGGTTCTTGGCGGGCTTTGCGTTACTTTTTTATAACGCAAAGGACGCAATGGAGACGCAAAGGACGCAAAGCGATTACAACCTCACCACTTCACCCGTCCTCACCGACTCATCGCACGCAAAGGCAATACGCAAACTATTCACCGCATCATCCATATGGTCGCTAAGGTCTAGTCCTTCACGGATGGACCGCAGGAAATACAATTGCTCCCGGTTACACAATTCCTGGTGGTCCGGTTCATCGGTCAGGTCAACCCACTCATCCTGCTTTTCAAATTCATCCGCCTTATCCAGGTCGGCATGGTGGATCCGGATGGATTCCGTTTGCGTATGTACGGCAACAGAATCAGAGAAGCCATTGGAAGCCGCTTGTTTAGCAACAATGGACACGCAACCTTTCGGCCCGATCACATCCTTTACAAAGAAAGCTGTTTCACTCATCATGGGTCCCCACCCGGCTTCATACCAGCCAACAGACCCATCTTCAAACCTGATCTGTAACTGGCCATAGTTATAATTACCGGCTGGTATTTCTTCCGTGAGCCGCGCACCAATGGCACTTACCTGCACCGGCCTCGAGCGGGTCATCTGGCACATCACATCAATATAGTGCACACCACAATCCACGATCGGACTAAGGCTCTGCATCAGGTTCTTATGGACCGTCCACATGCGGCCATGGCTTTGCTGGTTAAGGTTCATCCGCATCACCAGCGGCTTACCCATTTGTTGGGCAGCCTGGATAAAATATTGCCAGGAAGGATGATGGCGAAGGATATACCCCACCACCAGTTTCTTGCCGGCTTTCTTCGCCGCAGCCACTACCCTTTCCGCACCCTCAACTGTATCGGCAAGGGGCTTTTCAATGAATACATGGCAACCCTTCCCGAGGGCCATGATGGCATAGGATTCATGGGTCTCGGGATAGGTGGATATGCAAACCGCATCCGGAGCCGTTGCTTCCAGCGCTTGTGCATAATCGTTATACAATGCGTAGCCGCCGCCCAGTTGTTCATTCAATACCTTCTTGCTATCGCCCCTGGCCACGATCCCGCAGATCTCAAACCCATCGATGGTATGATAGGCCATTGCATGGGATGCCCCCATATTGCCACAGCCCACTACCAATACCCTGATATTGCTCATACTTTTTCTTTTAGAGGTTACCTTTCTTAAGTTCTTCCACAGCGTAATTGGCTGCCCTTGCCGTCAGGGCCATGAATGTCAGGGAAGGGTTCTGCGTGCCGGTAGAGGTCATACAGGCTCCATCCGTAACAAATACATTCTGGCAGGCATGCAGCTGGTTCCATTTATTCAAAAGGGATGTCTTGGGGTCATGGCCCATCCTTACACCACCCATTTCATGGATATCCAATCCTGGCGCCTGTTTACTGGAAGCTGTACGGATATCCTTACACCCCGCACGGTCCAGCATTTCTGCACCCTGGGTATGGAAGTCTTTTAATATTGCTTCATCATTGGCATCATAACCTACCGACACTTTCAGCAAGGGCACTCCCCATTTATCCTTCTCCTCACCGCTCAATGCCACATGATTCTGTTCCTTCGGTATGGTCTCTCCCTGCATCATCATAAACACCCCCCAAGGCCCCGGCTCTGTGAGCGATTCCTTGAAACCTGCGCCTATTTGCTCCCCTTCCACTGCCCTGCCCCAGCCTGACCTTCCCGCAGAGTAGAAAACCATGTAACCGCGCTGGAAATCCATTTCCTGCTTGTACACATTCCTGAAATTCGGCATCATTACGGCACAAGGTCTCCTGCCTGAATAATACTCCTGCTCATACCCCTCCACGCTTGCAGTGATAGTACCCAGGTAATTATGGAATGCGATATACTTACCCAATAATCCATTGTCATTTCCAAGGCCATTGGGAAAGCGCGAAGAAGTTGAATTCAGCAGGATCAGGTTGGTATTAAGGGTGGCTGCATTCACAAAGATGATACGCGCATAATATTCGGTCATCTTGAGCGTATGCGCGTCTATCACCCGCACACCTGTTGCCTTTCCTTTCTTTTCATCATAGATGATGGAATGCACAACAGAATCCGGGCGAAGGGTCAGGTTACCTGTCCTTGCCGCCCATGGCAAGGTGGAAGAATTGGAACTGAAATAGCCCCCGAACGGACATCCGCGATGGCACAAATGCCTGGCCTGGCATTTACCCCTTCCCTGCTGGAGATGTATTTCCTGTGGCTGGGTAAGGTGTGCACAACGACCGATCACCACGTGACGATCCTTATAATTGTCCATGATCCTTTTCCGGATATCCTTTTCAACGCAGTTCATTTCCCAGGGCGGCAGGAATTCCCCGTCTGGCAAGGTTTCCAGCCCATCCTTATTACCGCTGATGCCGGCAAAACGCTCCACATGACTATACCAGGGGGCAATATCGCCGTACCGGATCGGCCAGTCGACAGCAAAGCCGTCCCTTGCCGGCCCTTCAAAATCAAAGCGGCTCCACCGCTGTGTTTGCCTGGCCCAGAGCAATGATTTTCCTCCCACCTGGTAGCCCCTGATCCAGTCAAATGGCTTTTCCTGGATATACGGATGCTCCTTATCCTTTACAAAAAAATGCTCAGTGGTCTCATCGAACGCATAACACCTCGATGCGATCGGGTTCTCCTTTTCCAGTTGAAGGGAAGCCCCGCCCCGATGGGGGAATTCCCAGGGATGCTTGGTTGCAGTCGGGTAATCCTTCAGGTGCTCCACATTCCTGCCCCTTTCCAAAACCAGGGTTTTCAAACCCTTCTCACATAATTCCTTGGCAGCCCAGCCACCACTGATTCCCGAACCGATCACTATTGCATCAAAAGTATTAGACATATAATCTGCTTTTCTCGACCCTATAAAGTTATTGCCTTGAACAAAATCCTCAACGGCATTCATGAACACTTTTTCACGACCAGGCCCGCATCAGGAACCTGATCCAGTTATCGCGCATCAGGTTGCTGATATCCTGTTCCGAATAGCCCCTTTTGGCAAGAAGGGAAGGCAACTTACCAATATCTGCTATGGTCTCCACATCATATGGACATTGCTCCCTGCCAAAAGCACCATCCAGGTCGGAACCAATGCCTACATGGTAGCTGTTTCCTGCCAATTGGCAGATATGGTCAATATGATCGATCAGCCTTTCCAGGTTGCATCCCATGCCCACCGGATCGGACTTCCCCCTCACCCATCCCGGCACAATCATCCAGGCATCCATCGCAGCCCCGATCACTGCCCCCCTTTCGATCAATACCCTGAGCTGGTCGTCACTGAATTGGCGGTTATGGTTCACCAAGGCCCGGCAGTTATTATGACTGGCCCATACGTGCCCCTTGAAACAATCGAGTGCTTCCCAAAAACTATCATCACACAAATGGGTGGCATCTAATATAATGTTCAGCCGCTCCATTTCCTTCAATAAT
Organism: Flavihumibacter rivuli; assembly: GCF_018595685.2. Classification (NCBI taxonomy): domain Bacteria; kingdom Pseudomonadati; phylum Bacteroidota; class Chitinophagia; order Chitinophagales; family Chitinophagaceae; genus Flavihumibacter; species Flavihumibacter rivuli. The sequence continues at coordinate 385,825 of NZ_CP092334.1, read as the reverse complement.
TCCTTCCCTTTTGGCCTGAGTCCCCCTGTAGCATCTGTTCCCATGGCATACCTGCCCGGGCCATAATGCGCAGGTCCCAGTGCCCGTAAGCCATAAGCATAGGCTTTCTCCAGGTAACTGATATCAATGATGGAATCGGCTCCTTCCAGGCTAAGGATATAGCCAATGGGAAGTGATCTGGCTGAACTACCGTCCATCCATAACCGAAGATGTGATTCCAGCGATGAAAGGTCCTTCACCTGCACCATTTCACCCGCATCTTCCATAGCCTTATAATAGGCCAGCTGCCCCTGGGTCTGTGCCCAAGCCTGCGCTGGTGAATGCCAGCCGGGCAAAGGATTATCGGGTGCAACATAACGGGCGATCTGGGTGGCCACCACCAATCCGATACCACCCATCCGTAATTCGGGAAGCGAGACAGTTGCCTTGGCCCTGTCAGGTTTGTCATGCTGACCTTTCTCCCGCGCATTGATCTCCTTCACGGTAAGGGTCAGGTCGCGGTTCCATTCCAAAGCATTCATGCTAAGGTCAAGGTGGGCATCTATTGTAAACATGTAATGCTTTATACGGTTAGGAATCGGTCCCGGCCAACAGTCTTCCATTGCCCGGCTACCTCGTGGTCTATGATCGTATAGGCTGACTGGTACAAGGCGATGGTGGGGCAAACATGGTAAGGCACACCATACAACACATCTCCCACCTTATAGCCATGCCCTTGACCAGCATCCAATACCAGGTGTTCCTCACTTTGCCCGACTGGCACCAGTTCCGGCGCATTCAGGAAGCCTACCCGGTTGACCAGGTCGTTCTCCGCCGCGATGGATTTGTGGCCCAGGTCGGTAGTAATGCGACCAGCTCCAGGAAGGGATATTACCCTTGTCACCACTAATGCTGCAGGAAGGAAGGGCTGTTCCGGGAAGCGGTCACCATACCCCTTGTCCCAATAGATAAATGTACCCGGACTGCAAACCTCATCAAGTCTCCTAGCATGCACCGGGAAACTAGGCGACCCGCCGGCAATAACTATCGGCCTGGCATAACCGCTTTTCTCTACCGCATCCTGCATTTCCATCACCGGCGCAAAAGCGGCTTCCACTTTCGCCTGCCTCACAGACAGGTCCGTATCGCGGATATGGCCATCATAGGCATGGAATCCGAGGGCATTCAAGCCTTCGGCATGAAGCATTTGCTTGTACAATGCCAGGGCAGCGGCCCCGGGTTCAATACCCGTCCGGTTCATTCCTACATTCAGGTCCAGCCAAACACCCAACTCCCTACCCTCTGCATTGGCTAGTGCTGCCAATTGTTCAACCACCCCTTCATTATCCACCAGGCAGGAAAAACTTGTTGCAGGGTAGGCTTTCATCAACTCAAACAGGCGATGCTGCTTGGGTCCAACCGGCTGGTACGCCAGCAGCACATCAGGTGCATGGAGCCTGCCCAAAAGTTCTGCTTCAGCAATAGTGGAACACTTGAATTGCCGGATACCCGCGTCCAGCATTAGCTGTACAGCCTCGGCCGACTTATTGGTCTTGATATGCGGGCGCAACCTGGACGGATCACCTACCATTTGAATGGCGGCAGCTACATTATGTTTAACCCGTTCAGGATAGATCACCAGGGCCGGGGTATCCAGCTTATCTACGGAATGGACCAGCCACCATTGTTCATTGTTATTCGCCATAGTTGCCTTATTAGTGCAATTCAAATAATGCTTCTATCTCTACAGGAATATTATCTGGCAGGGAGCCCATACCTACAGCACTTCTCACCCCTATCCCATTCTCTTCCCCCCAAACCTGCGCGAACAATTCACTGCAGCCATTGATGATATAAGGATGCTTTTCAAAATCAGTGGTGCAATTCACCATACCCAATACCTTGATCACCCGCTTGATCTTGTCCAGGCTGCCGATATTGGCCTTCAGCGTGGCCAGGATGGTAAGACCTACCTGCCGCGCGGCAAGCTTCCCGTCTTCCATACTAACGGTATCGCCTACCCGACCAATGATCAGTTGCCCGTTCTCCTGCACCGGTCCATGGCCGGATACATACAGGTACTTACCATCGATGAGGTAGGGTTTATACACCCCGAGTGGCTTGGGCGCCGGCGGCAATACCAGGCCAGTCTGCGCGAAACGTTCATCTGCACTTTGCATAGGTTCTCACTAATTTATCAATGAAGTAATAGATTCAGCAATAATACACCAGCCAACCCAACGATCGATACCAGGGTCTCCATCATGGTCCAGGACCTTAAGGTATCCCTGATGCTCAGGTTGAAATACTCCTTATACATCCAGAAGCCGGAATCATTCACATGGGAGAAGGTAAGGCTGCCCGCCCCTATTGACAATACCATCAGGTTAGGGTCAACGCCGCTTTGTTGCAGGTAGGGAAGGATGATGCCTGCAGTGGTAAGTCCGGCTACCGTAGCCGATCCGATCAATACCCTGATAATGGCTGCGATCAGCCAGCCCAACACCAGGGGATGAAGGGGCAGGTCCTGCAGCTGTTGGGCCACCTGGTTACTCAGGCCGGATTCCATTAGTACCTGCTTGAGGGCACCCGACCCAGCCACGATCAACAATACCGGCGAGATATCCTTTGCCGCAGCCCCGCAAAACCCGGTGATCTCTGCTGGACTAAAACCCTGTCGCAGCCCAAGGAAAAGGAAGGCAGCCAACAAGGCAATCAGCAATACGATCGATGGGGCTCCAAGAAAAGCCAGTAATTTATTGAGTCCGGTCGCATTGGGCAATACAAAGGGCACAAGGGTGGTGACCATCAGCATGAGGATCGGCAGCATGGCTGTGAATAGCGAAACAAAAGTACCCGGTAGCTCTTCCGCGGGCCTTTGCCTGGCAACAAATGCCTGCAGGGGTTCGGCCTGGATATCTTTAAGGAAACGGGACAACAGTGGTCCCGCAATGATGATGGAGGGAATGGCTACGATCAATCCATATACGAGTGTCAGCCCCATGGATGCCCCGAACTGCACCACCAACGCGGAAGGGGAAGGATGGGGCGGAAGGAAACCGTGGGTAACCGAAAGCGCTGCCAGCATGGGCAATCCTACAAAAACCGGGGGAAGCTTATAGGTGTAACATACGGAGAACACAAGGGGAACCAACAACACAAAACCAACTCCATAAAACAAGGGGATGCCGATAATGAATCCTATGGCAGCCATGGCCCACTGGATATGCCTGGTGCCGGCCACCTGCATCATCACATCCGCAATCCGCTGCGCCGCCCCTGTTTCCGCCACGATCTTCCCGAACATGGCGCCCAGCACCAATAAGATCATCAGGGATGCCATAAGGTCGCCAATCCCCTTTTCAACGGACCCAACAATTGTCCTGGCTGGCAATCCTGCAATGGCACCAACCAATACGGCTACCACCAGGAAACCAATAAAAGGGTGAATGCTGAAACGCGATCTCATGAAGCAATCATTTTGGCTTTTGATATTAGTCCATTTTCCCCTGATGGCCAACTTATATCAAAAAAAGCACAAAGACGGTTAAACCTTTAACTGCCCCACTCAAGGTTGTCGCTTCATTATCCTGCTACGATCAAAAACAATATATTGCCAACAAAATCGGCATCATGCTCACGAATATAACCTGTCCGAATTGTGGTCACGAATTCCCACTGGAAGCTGCGCTGAACGACGAATTGAAAGAAGCGATCGAAAAGGAGAAGCAGGAACTGAGGGAAAAGATGATCGAATACCGGAACCAGAAGGAAGAAGAACTGCGCAAGAAAGACGAAGCCTTTGAACAATTCAAACGGCAGCAGGAGACTGCCTTCCGCCAGCAACTGGACCAGGAGCTGAAGAAGCAGAATGAACAACTGGAAGCCAGCATCAGGAAGAGCCTGCATGCCGACTTCGAGAACCAGTTGAGGATGTTGCAGGAGGCGGATCGGGAGAAGGAAGAAAAGCTGAAGGCCGCCAGGCAGAAGGAACTGGAATTCCTAAAGAAGGAACAGGAACTGAAGACAAAGGAGGAAGAATTGGAGATTGTATTGCAGAAAAAACTGCAGCAGGAAAGAAGCAGGCTTTCCGATGAGATCAGGAAGCTGGAAGCCCAGAAGATCGAGACGATGGAGAATGAATACCAGTTGCGACTGAAAGAGATGGAAAAGCAATTGGAAGACCAGAAAAAGCTGGCGGAAGAAATGAAACGCAAGGCCGAACAGGGAAGCATGCAATTGCAGGGGGAAGTACAGGAGCTGGCATTGGAAGAAATGCTGAAGAACAGTTTCCCCTTCGACCTGGTATCGGAAGTGGGCAAGGGAGTACGTGGTGCGGACTGCATCCAGACCGTACGCAACCAGTTCGGGCAGGAATGCGGCAAGATCATCTATGAAAGCAAGCGCACCAAGGGGTTCACCAATGATTGGATTGAAAAACTGAAGGCCGATCTGCGAAGCCAGGGCGCGGATATCGCCATCCTGGTGACCCAGACCATGCCATCCGGTATGGACCAGTTCGGGGAGCGCAATGGGATCTGGATCTGCACCTTCGCAGAGGTAGGCGCACTGGCGCATGTATTACGCGACTCCATCATAAAGGTCTATAATGCCACCAAGAACCAGGAGAATAAGGGCGATAAAATGCACATGCTCTATGATTACCTGACCAGCAATGAATTTGGGGAGCAATGGAAGGCGATCCGCGAAGGGTTCCTTTCCATGAAACTCTCTATCCAGAAAGAGCGGGATGCCATGGAAAAACTCTGGAAGGCCAGGGAGAAGCAACTGGAAAAGGTACTCCTGAATGCAGCCCATATCAAGGGCAGCATAGAAGGCATTTCCGGCAATGATGCCATAGACCTCAACTTACTGGAAAATGATGACGACCTGCTGGAGGCACCCTGACCAGGGGAATTCCTGGCATTTTTACCCGGTCAGGAAACGGTATAGGCAAGTACCAGCGGCTCGAAGATCCTGGCGTGAATGTCCAGTTCCTTGATCATATCCTTTCCGAAGACAAATGGGAAATTCATCCATTCGTTGGAGGCATAATTGATGGGACCATTAAGGCGCATATGCTCGCGGAAGTCTACCTGGCCATTGCCATACCACTTGTAAACCGCCTCCTTGGCACTCCAAAGAACGGTAGTGAGTTCAAGTTGTAACCTGTCGAAGAGTTCCCATTGCTGGAGAAAGTCCTTCTCCCTCTCCGTCAGGAACTTGTGGGATATCTTTTCGATCCTGGGTGTGACAAGCTCAATATCAATACCTACCCGGTAGCGGCTGCTGGCGATGGCTGCAGCGTAATTACCACAATGGGAAATGGAAAAATGGTATTGTTCCTCAGGGAGGAAAGGCTTTCGGGTATCTGCCACCAGGATCTCTTCCAGCGGGAAATCATTGAAGAGCAGGGGAAGAAGGTAGCGCCCGGCCAGGTGTTGCAAGCGTTTGTAAGGATGGGTGACTTCCTTTTTCAAGGGCACTTTTTCCAGGAAGAAGGCCTCCTCTTCTTCAATCCGCCATATGGCCAGCCTGGTTTGCTCGTTGATATTATGTTGATAAAATAAAGCCAAGGTTGAAAATTTGAAGGTAACATTGCAGCACTTAAAGGCTACCGTTCACCAAATATAAAATAAGCGAAGCATATGATCCTGTCGGACAAACGTATCCTGGAAGAAATGGAGAAAGGCACCATCAAGATCGAGCCATACCAGCGGGAATCTTTGGGAAGCAATTCCTATGACGTGCACCTTGGCAAATGGCTGGCTACCTATAAAGAACATATCCTGGATGCCAAAAAGCATAACCAGATCGAATATTTTGAGATCCCCGATGAAGGCTTCGTTCTCTACCCACATATCTTTTACCTGGGTGTAACAGCCGAATACACCGAAACCCATGCGCATGTGCCCTTCCTGGAAGGAAAATCTTCGACCGGCAGGTTGGGTATTGATATCCATGCCACTGCCGGCAAGGGTGATGTTGGCTTTTGTGGAAACTGGACGCTGGAGATCTCTGTTAAACAGCCGGTGAAAGTTTACAAAGGCATGCCGATCGGGCAACTGATCTATTTCCCTGTTGATGGAGAAATTGAGGTAAAGTACAACCAGAAGTCCAATGCCAAGTACAGCGGCCAGCCCGACAAGCCCATCGAAAGCATGATGTGGAAGAACAAGTTCTGACCTAATTACGCAAAGGGCCGGATAGAACAGCAGAATGGATGCATAAGATAGAAACCTTTTTCTATCTTGATCATTCACACATCTGTTTTACCCGGCCCTTTTTTATTCCTTTCCCATTTATTCTTTCGCCCTTGATCGGCCTGCTGTTTGTTCCTATCCCGATCGGAAGCCCATTACCTGTTCAGCATCCAGATAGTACCGTTCAGAATGGCAGCAAAGGTGACCCAACTGATATAGGGCACCATCAGCCAGGCAGCCCGCTTATCCACTCTTGCGAAGGAGAATATGCAAAGCAATATCAGGAGCCAAAGGATAATGATCTCCATAAAAGCGAGGCCAACCTGGTGAAAATAAAAGAAGATGAAGGACCAGAGGAAATTCGCCATAAGCTGCACCCCGAACAACAGGAGCGCTTTCCGCTTCAGTTCCTGGCCTGCATTTGAGGACCAAACCAGCCAGCAGGCAATTCCCATCATGATATAAAGGCTGGTCCATACGGGACCAAAAAGCCAATTAGGGGGATTGAACCAGGGCTTCTCCAATGTGGTATACCAGGTCTTGACTGAAGTGCTGGTGAAATAACCGGCAGTCGCCCCTACAATCAATGGAACCAATACAGACAGGAGTAATTTCTTCACTATGGATGATTTTTAGTCGACCAGGATTCCAACCCCTCAGCGATGCTTTCTATGGGGGTGAATCACTTTTGGTCAACCTGGTAAACAAATGGTCAATTAAGCGCATGTGCTAAGCATCTGGTCCATAAGTCTATGCTAACCGCTTCCCCATGGCGCCTGATAATTCACACCGGCAGGTTGACAACAAAGGTCCGGTCATTAAATACTTTCCTTCCCATAACGCCGCATATAGGACACTACCATTGCCACCACCTGGTTGTAACTCAACAATCCGGAGGGCTGTTGGTTCACCCTGAGAAATTGCGCATACAAACTCCTGATGAGGGGTTCCAGTAAACCAATGTGTTCGTAATTGAATTTTCGCAGGTCCACCAGGTCCTTCCTCACGCCGGCGGATAAGCGCTTTTCAACATCCCTGTAGCGCGATGAATCACGCAGGTAGAGGTCGCGCATGGCATAGAGGTAAAGGTCAAAGTACGCGGAATATCGGAAAGCCGCACTTGCACTGTTCTTGGCACTAAGGAAACCGGCAAGGTTGGCTTCATTCTCTTTCGCATAGCCCAGCTGGTGACCTATCTCGTGGCAGGTAGTAAAAGGCTGAACAAATACCGGTACCGTGGTATTAACCTGCGCCTCACCGGTAAATGGATTATAGTAACCCGTAAATCCCATGTAATTACCGGCATAACTGAACAGCGATGGCTTCACCGAATAGCCGGTATACCGGAGGAAATCAGCCTCCTGGGGCGGAAGCCTGTAGGCATCCGCTGCCTTATGGAACAGGGTCTTCTTATGGTGCAGGGGGTCCCTTTCGGCCATAGATGCAGGATGCAATGCATTCATCCGGTCGATGATGGTATTGACCAGTGTATCCAGTTCCTGGGTTTCATAGCCTGACAATACCAGGCCGGCCTGACGGGCGATACCCTGGCGGTTGTAGTTCAGTCCCCAAAAAAGGTTGAAGACCACATAGATCCATAACCAGATGGTCATCACTTTCATGCCAGCCCGCAGCCAGAAGTACCGGTCGGCTTCCTTCTTCACCAGTTTACGGATCAGCCTGGCGATATAAAAGATCAACCAGGTGGCAGCCAGCACATAGAGAAGGTCCCCCACGCTGAAAGGAATCCAGCCAAAAAGGAACCTCAGTACCCTTGAAATATAAGGATACGCTCCCCTTGAATAATACAGCTCAACCGCGCGTGGGAACAGGGAAAAGACCTTGATAAGGAAGGCGAATCCCAATAACAGGTATAGTCCGGCATACTTTCGGTTCATCAGGCTAACTACGATTGGTCAGCATAAAAATAACATCATTCATACTATAACAACCCGGGACATTTTGTGTTACAAGTATTCACAGTAATTTGCAACTAACGAAAAGCTTGCTATGACGATAGAACAAAACCGCAATGAAGATGCCATGAAACTGGCATTAAGCGACCTCCGGACCAAATTCGACAAGATCGCATTGGGTGGTGGCCAGAAGGCCATCGAGAAGCAAAGGGAAAAGAACAAACTCACCCCGAGGGAAAGGATCGCTTACCTCGTAGACAGCATGGACAACTTCATTGAGATCGCCCCCTTTGCCGGTTATGGGATGTATGAGGACCAGGGGGGATGCCCTGCAGGCGGCACCGTTGGTGGCATAGGATATGTGAGTGGCCGGCAGTGTGTGATCGTTGCCAATGACCAGACAGTTAAGGCAGGAGCCTGGTTCCCCATCACAGGCAAGAAGAACCTGAGGTTGCAAGAGATCGCCATGGAAAACAGGATACCCATCATCTACCTGGTGGATAGCGCAGGGGTATTCCTGCCCATGCAGGATGAGATCTTCCCCGACAAGGAACATTTTGGCCGCATCTTCCGCAATAATGCACGCATGAGTGCCATGGGCATTACCCAATTGGCTGCAGTGATGGGTCCTTGTGTAGCGGGAGGCGCCTATCTCCCGATCATGAGCGATGAAACACTGATGGTGGAAGGCAACGGCTCCATTTTCCTCGCAGGCCCTTACCTGGTAAAAGCAGCCATTGGCGAGGACATTGACGCCGAAACCCTTGGTGGGGCAGTTACCCATACCGAAATAAGCGGCATTGCTGATTATAAATTCAAGACCGAGAAAGAATGCCTCGATAAAATAAAGCAGATCATGTCCAAACTAGGGCATGAATCACAGGCAGGATTCGACAGGATCAGTTCCAAGTCACCTGCAAGGCCCGCTACTGATCTCTACCAGATTTTCCCGGAAGGCAACAGTAAGCCATACGATGTGCGGGACCTCATCGACTGCATCGTGGATGCGGGCAGCCTGGACGAATTCAAGGCCGATTATGGCAAGACCATCTTTTGTGGATACGCACGCATAGATGGCTGGGCAGTGGGCATTGTGGCCAACCAACGCCTTATCGTAAAGAACAGGAAGGGTGAAATGCAAATGGGCGGCGTGATCTATAATGACAGTGCCGATAAGGCCGCGAGGTTTATCCTGAACTGCAACCAGAAGAAGATACCGCTGGTCTTCCTGCAGGATGTTACCGGATTTATGGTAGGCAGCAGGAGTGAGCATTCCGGCATCATCAAGGATGGCGCGAAACTGGTCAACGCGGTAGCTAACTCAGTTGTACCCAAGATCACCATCATCACCGGTAATTCCTATGGGGCAGGCAATTACGCCATGTGTGGCAAGGCATACGACCCCCGCTTCATTTATGCCTGGCCTTCGGCACGCATCGCGGTGATGGGCGGGGAACAGGCCGCCAAGACCCTTATGCAGATCCAGGTGGCGGCCATGAAAGCCAAAGGGAAGGAAGTGCAGCAGGATGAAGAACAAAAACTGTTCAATGAGATCAAGGGCAGGTACGATCAGCAGACCACACCCTATTATGCTGCTGCCAGGTTATGGGTAGACAATATCATAGATCCTGTGCAGACCCGGAAAGTGATCAGTGAAGGGATCCATGCAGCTAATAACAATCCCGAATTCCCGGCATTCAGGACCGGGGTATTCCAGGTATAACGGTAACCATCAAACGAAAAAAAACCAAACTCCCCTGGCAATGGAATTAAACATCTATGTAGCTGATGCTTTTGTTGATAAGCCCTTTAGTGGCAACCCGGCGGCAGTGATCCTGCTCAGGGAATGGCTGAGTGAGCCCCTGATGCAGCAGATCGCCATGGAAAACAACTTGAGTGAAACCGCCTACCTGGTGAAGGAAGGGGAACACTACCGCATCCGCTGGTTTACACCTGGTGTGGAAGTGAATCTTTGCGGCCATGCCACCCTTGCGGCCTCACATATCCTATTTGAGGAATTGGGCATTGAAGGCGACACCCTGCTATTCACCAGTAAGAGTGGCGAATTGAAGGTATCACGTTCAGCGGAAGGGCTTACACTCGATTTTCCATCCAATCCACCTGAAATGATCGGGGTGCCAGCCGGCCTCTTCGAAGGATTACGGATCAGCGAAGGGCTGGTATTTAAGACCAGTTTCGACTACATGGTACTGTTAGGAAGCCAAAAGGAAGTAGAGGCACTTGATCCCGATTTCACCTCCCTGGCCGGATTTGGGGGAAGGGGCATCATCTGCACGGCAAAGGGGGATGAAGCAGATTTTGTGAGCAGGTGTTTCTATCCCCAGAGTGGCATAAATGAAGATCCCGTAACGGGTTCAGCGCACACCATAATGGTTCCCTTCTGGGCCGCACAACTGAATAAAACTTCCCTTCAGGCCAAACAGCTATCACAACGTGGTGGTTCCTTATCTTGCGCCCTTAAAGGTGACAGGGTCCTGATGACAGGAAAGGCCCGCACCTACCTAAAGGGAACAATATTCATTGAATGACACATCACGAACTGATCATATACACAGATGGCGCCAGCAGGGGAAATCCCGGCCCGGGAGGTTATGGCGTAATCCTGAAATGGGGCACCCGGGAAAAGGAACTATCACAGGGCTACCGGCTCACCACCAATAACCGGATGGAATTATTGGCCGTAATAGCCGGTCTTGAAGCCCTTACCAAAAAAGGCGTACCAATAGTCATTTACAGCGATAGCCAATATGTGGTGAATGCCGTGCAGAAAGGATGGCTGAAAAAATGGATCAGTACCAATTTCGCAGGTGGCAAGAAAAACAAGGACCTCTGGCTAAGGTATGCCCGCCTTGCAGAAGATCATGCCGTAAGGTTTGTATGGGTCAAGGGTCATGCGGACAATGCCTACAATAACCGCTGCGACAAACTAGCCACGACTGCAGCAGATGGGAAAGACCTGCTGGTAGACGAGGGATATGAAAGTGAAAACAGCTAGGCAGTAATCCTGATAAACAAAAACTGCCCATCATAAACATGAAGATCCAAGCCGGTTTACCAATAGCAGCCATGATCATGGCCGGGCTTACTGCCCATGCACAAGTGCCAGTGAAAGCGCCAGTCAATGTATTCACCAAACACCAGGTCAATCCCATCATGCGGGCAGATGCAGGGCCGGTATTCTGGTGCCCGGTGAAAAAGGATAGTGTGCACTGGCAAAAAGCGGATGTCTTCAACCCGGCAGCGATCATCAAGGACAATAAAGTTTACCTGCTCTTTCGCGCGGAAGACAATCCGGCTGCCCACCTGGGCGGGAGGACATCGCGGATAGGCCTTGCCGTTAGCGAGGACGGCGTGCATTTCAAATCCTTTCCAGAGCCCGTATTGTTTCCTGATACATCAAATGGTTACAAATGGGATTACCCGGGCGGATGTGAAGACCCAAGGGTGGCCGCCACGGAAGACGGGCAGTATATCATGACCTATACCAGCTGGGACCAGCAGGTAGCCAGGCTTACCGTGGCCATTTCAGCGGACCTTAGGAACTGGGCCAAAACAGGACCGGCATTTGCGAAAGCATATGGCGGAAAATTCCTGCACCAATGGTCCAAATCTGGATCCCCGCTGACCATCATGAAAAACGGGCAGCAGGTATTGGCCAGGATCAATGGCAAGTACTGGATGTATTGGGGGGAACATTTTGTGAACCTTGCCTGGTCGGAGAACCTCGCCGACTGGTACCCTTTGCTGGATGAAAAGGGCGAACTGCTACGCATAGCCGAAACCCGTAAAGGCTACTTCGACAGCGAACTCACAGAATGTGGCCCGCCTGCCCTTATCACGGACAAAGGCATTTACCTGTATATCAACGGCAAGAATGCAGAGAACGACAATGCCAGCAAATCCCTTCCAAAAGGCATGTATGCAGTGGGATTAATGGTGTTTGATCCCGGTGACCCTAAAAAATTACTGTACAGGTCAGACCAGCCTTTGCTTCAGCCTTCCCTTCCCCATGAGATCACCGGGCAATACAAGGCAGGAACTACCTTTGCCGAAGGACTGGTCTATTTCAAGGGCAAATGGCACCTCTATTATGGCACGGCAGATTCTTTTGTAGGACTTGCCATATGTGAATAAAAACCTGGGGAACTGCCTGTAGATTTGCAGCCATATGTTACAGAACACCCTGGCCTATTTCAGCCACCGGCCCAGCAGGTCTGTGGGCTTCCTTTTCGCCGTCAGCAGCTTGTTGCTCGGCATCTGGGTAGCAGCTATCCCGCAGATCAAAGCCAGACTGGGACTGACCGATGCCACTTTGGGATTATCCCTGTTATTGGCACCGGCAGGGGCACTGACAGGGGTAGTGATCTCCCCCCGGGTATTCAAAAGGATGGAAGTAGGCCGTTGGTTGTTCATAGGCCATTTCATTTATTGCCTGGTATTCCTTGCCCAGGTGATGGCCATCAGTCCACTCATGTTTTGGGTGGCCCTCTATTTCACAGGATTACTCGGATTCCTGAATGGCGTTTCCACCAATGCGGTGGTCGACCTTCTGGAAAGCAGGTATAATCGCCGAATCATGAGTACCAGCCATGGCATGTACAGCCTTGGCGGTGGATTGAGTGCCGGGTTGGCTGCAGTCTTCTATTCCCTGCATATCCCCTACCCCTTCCAGATACTGATCGTTGCCTGCATCATCATGCTGGTCCTCCTGCTCATGCGCAATCACTTATTATCCTATCACGATATCATCACTTCCGATTCTTCTTTCCAGTTGCCGTCCGGTAGCCTCATAGGCCTTGCCTTCATCTGCTTCGTCACTTTTATGGGCGAGGGCTGTGTTGCAGACTGGAGTGCCATCTACCTGAAAGAATCACTGGGCAGCAGTAAGGCTGTGGCTGGTTTGGGGTTTGCAGGCTTCTCTGTGGCCATGGCATTAGGAAGGCTCAATGGAGACAACTGGATCCCCAGGGTTGGAAGCAAGCGCATGGCCATAACCGGTAGTTTGGTTGCCGCTGCAGGATTCCTGCTGGCCATAGGCATTCCTTCCATTTATGCTGCCATAGCCGGCTTTACCCTGATCGGATTAGGATTCAGTTGCATCGTGCCTATCCTTTTCAGTACCGCAGCCAGGGTTCCCGGCGTAAATGCCGTGACTGGTATCTCTGCTGTGGCAACAGGTGGACTCATCGGTTTCCTGGCAGGCCCTTCCATGATAGGCCTGGTAGCTGAGGAATATACTGTTGCTGCTGGCCTGTCCATTGTTTTCTTCCTCGCCATACTGGCTGCCTTTACTGCATTACGCAACAAGTTCCTCACCAATAAAGCGGAAGTAACTGCATCCGTTCAATACCCCGACCAGATCCTTTGAAGCAGGTAAATATTTACAAGAGTGGTTTCACCATCCCGAATATTAAGGGTAAATTTCAGCAATGAATCAAGATCCACAACCCTTCCAGGGTATTGATACCATCATCCTTAAAGTGAGCGACATCAACCGCTCACTCCAATGGTATCGTGACCAGTTGGGATTTGCCTGCACCTGGCACGATCCTGAGATGAAACTAGCCGTGATGGACCCGGGAGGTTCAACCAGCCTCACCATCTGGGAAACAGGTGAACCAACCCATGAAGGGGGCAACGGAAAGGCATTTCCCATCTTCAGGTGTGAAGATGCCGCGAAGGCCCGCGCCCTCCTGATCGATCGCGGCATATCGGCAGGCGAGCTGGAGGATGATGAAAATGTTTGCTGGTTCCAGTTCCGGGATCCCGATGGCAACGTATTGGAAGCCTGCCAGGTGAAGACTGACCTCAACCTTTCCTAACCACCAATCCCAAGACCGCATGGGCAATATACCCCCTGGCATAAAAAAGACCGCTGTACTTTGTGTTTTAAAGAACGGCAAGCATTTCCTCCTGCTCAAGAGGCTGAAGCAGCCGAATCAAAACATGTTTACCCCGGTTGGTGGAAAGCTGGACCCATTTGAAGACCCCAATACTGCAGCATACCGGGAAACAAGGGAAGAAACAGGCATCCATGTGGAAGCCTTTCGCTACTGCGGGGTATTGGTGGAATCAGCCCCCAATGATTACAACTGGTCAAGCTTTGTTTACCTCGCTGAAATAGACCTGATCGCACCTCCCCCCTGCCCTGAAGGAGAACTGCACTGGATTGCATTTGATGAAGTGCTGGATGTTCCTACCCCAACAACAGACTGGTTCATTTACAAATACCTCCTCGAAGGACGCCCCTTCATGCTCAACGCTATTTATGATGATAAAGGCGCACTCACCAGCATGCGCGAAGAGATCGCCAACGAAGAAGTATTCCCTGGGAAATAGCAGTATTCCTGAACAAAAACCCCATTTACCTTGGGCGGGCACACTTGCACTTAAGCAAAAGGATGAGTATTTTTCTACATACTTAAACAACAATCCATGAGAAAGATCCTTTTTGGTTCCTTATCCGCCCTTGCCGTATTGACAGCCTGCAGCAAGAGCGTTGCCCCTAAGGCTGTAGCCCAGCCTGAATCAGGCTTGAATGCCAAAGCCCCCGGAGGCTCGGGTTCTATCGTTACCTACCTTACCGGTGATGCAGCTGATGTACAAACCAGCACTTCGGCAGGCCTGATGCTGATGGGAGGTTCAACAGATGTTGATGCCGCTATCCAATGGATGATCAGCAAAAGTGGTGGCGGTGATGCTGTGGTCATCAGGTCATCAGGAGCTGATGGTTACAACGCTTATATGTACGGATTAGGCACCCTCAACTCAGTTGAGACCATCATTATTGATACGCGTACCAAAGCCCTTGATGCATCGGTTGCACAGAAGATCCGCAACGCGGAAATGTTATTCATTGCCGGTGGCGACCAGTGGAATTATGTCAGCTATTGGAAGGATACACCTGTTGAAGATGCCATCAATTACCTGATCAACACCAAGAAAGTACCAGTGGGTGGTACCAGCGCAGGCCTGGCCATTCTCGGATCCGCTTATTATACTGCCCAGAATGGATCCGTTACCTCAGCCCAGGCTTTGGGGGATCCCTATCACCGTTATAGCACGATCGACAGGGACAATTTCATCAATGCACCCCTGCTTGCCAATACCATCACCGATTCTCATTATACGCAACGCGACAGGCAAGGCAGGCATATCTCCTGGCTGGCCAGGATGATGAAGGATTGGGGCATGACAACTGTAAGGGGAATTGGGGTGGATGAGCAAACAGCGGTTTGTGTGGAGGCAAATGGCCTTGCCAAAGTTTACGGTACCAATAAAGCCTATTTCCTCAGCAATAACGGCCTTGGCGCTGAAACCTGCCTGTCCAGGACCAGTCTCACCTGGAACCGGAACCAACAAGCGGTAAGGGCTTATGCCATTACCGGTTCAGCAACAGGCAATGGTAGTGTTGACCTGAATACCTGGAATAGTTTCAGTGGCGGTACTGCTTATTTCTACTTCGTGAACAACGGCACCCTTGCACAGAATTGACCATATTAATTAGAAAGAAAAATGCCACCCAAGCAGGTGGCATTTTTTTATTTAATGATGTATTGACCGATCATGCAATGGCCTTGTTCTCCTGCTTTTGCTGAACCACATAATAGGCACCAAACAATACCGCGCTAAAGAACACGGTAGCCATCAGGGAACCCTGGAAGAAAGGTAGGCCGTCAGCATAGCATTGCAGCAGGCCAGACATTGTCCTGGGACGGTTAAAGCCGCCACCGGATACCCATACGGCAAAATTGGAAACCAGGAAATAGAGTACAGGGGCTGCCAGGGAAGCCAGCGCCACATTGGCAACGCTTACCTTCCTGATAGCGAAGCCCACAAGGGTAAGGCCTGCAAACATGAGGTAATTTGTTACCTGTCCTTCATAGAAGCCCGGTATGCTGGAAAGTCCGTTCACATATAAAACCTGGTAAAGGGCATCACTCAGGAACATAGAGAAGACAGGCAGTGCGAAGGCCCACTTACGGTCCCTGATCACAGCCCCGCCAAAAATGGCCATGGCAATATGAGGAGCGAATCCCCAGGGACGGGAAGGGATGACGCGGTACAGTGCTGCTACGATGATCAATAAAACAAGCGAAACAATAAATGATCTGTTCAACTTCATAAAATTCAAAATGATTAGGCAAAAATAGCAGAAAACCCCTCAAGAAGCGTCAAAGTTTTTCACGCTTTCAGGCAGGGACGGTTGCATGGTATATTTCCGCTCCCGTGGCCGATTCCAGGCGCAACTCAGCACCAGCCGCCAATAAAAGGGCAGCCCCCTTTTCCACATCCACGGTCCTGG
Organism: Flavihumibacter rivuli; assembly: GCF_018595685.2. Classification (NCBI taxonomy): domain Bacteria; kingdom Pseudomonadati; phylum Bacteroidota; class Chitinophagia; order Chitinophagales; family Chitinophagaceae; genus Flavihumibacter; species Flavihumibacter rivuli. The sequence goes on along the minus strand of NZ_CP092334.1, from coordinate 369,401 downwards.
CCCCTGAATTTGCTAATACTTTTCCGTTCAACACCAATAGAATATCCAGGGTCTCCGCTTTCAGGCTGTAGTGTTCCCCGGCTTCAAGATCGATCCTTCTCAATTCGAAATCCTTTGCAGGGGTAACATATGCCGTTTCCTTTTCATTCATGGCAGAGCCGGCCAGGATATTCGGTTCAACCGGTTCAAAGCGAACATGCTTCATTAATTCAGGTACATCAATGTGTTTGGGAGTAAGTCCACCGCGCAGGACATTGTCTGAATTGGCCATCAGTTCTACATTCTGGCCTTCGAGATAGGCATGTAATATTCCTGCATCCTGGAAGATCGCCTCTCCCCTCTTCATCTGCACCAGGTTGAGCAGGTAAACAGAAAAGATACCCCTATCCACTTGTCCGGGCTGGTTAAAGGTGATAGCTGCCCTCGCTGCCCAGAAATCGGGGTTCGACCTATCCAGGCTGCCTTGCTGGTAAAGCGGGATAATGCGCTCCAGCAAAGGATCCAATCGTCCCTTCACTTCATCGGCAGGCATTTCCATGACGGTCCTGTACAAAGCTTCATAATTGCCTTCCCCAAAAACCGGCAATAAAAAATTCAACTCCGGTTTTGCTGCAAGGATCGACTGCATGCTGGTAATATTCCTGAACCCATGCAGCAGCCAAAAATCACCCAGCGCTGCCATCAGTTCCGGCTTATGGTTATCATCCTTATAATTCCTGTTTGATGCGCTAAGGGGCACTCCTGCCTCATTTTCTTCCCTGAATCCCTTGAGGGCGCTCTCCCTGCTTGGGTGCACCTGGATACTCAGCATATCCTTCACATCCAATACTTTCAACAAATAGGGTAGTCGGCCAAAAGCATCTTGCACCCTGGCCCCCAGCCATTCCGGATGTGCGGCCACCGCACTATCCAGTTTGCTCCCATTGTCCAGTTCCGCAGGCGCCTGAACATGCGCACCCAGCCAGTATTCAGCAAATGGCTGTTGCTGGTCATTATTCAAGGATAAGAGTTGCGGCAAATAGGTGAAACCACCCCATTGGTAGTGTTGCACCTTGCCTTTCAGCTTAAAGAATTTACTTTGTTCCATATCAGAGGGCCGAAAATAATGCAAAAGGAGCAACCATGGGCGGGCATATTCAATTGGGTAATTGGGGAGAAGAACTGGCTTGCGCCTGGCTACTGGAACATTCTTTCACCATCCTGCACAGGAACTGGCGTCACTCCCACTATGAACTGGATATTATTGCCAGTCGCAATGGGGTATTGCATTTCATAGAAGTAAAGACAAGAAGGGGGAATGCACTGGGCTGGCCGGAGGAAGATGTCACACCAAGGAAGCTGAACGCACTCATGAATGGCGCCATCGCATACCTGGAACAACATCCATCCTGGACAAGGATACAATACGATATCCTCGCCATCAACTTACATTCGGGTGGGCATGACTGTTACCTTGTGGAAGACATTAGCTTGTAAAAAAGCAGCATCATTTAAGGGGCAGGGTTGCCTTAAGTTTCTCTACCATTTTATAGGTTGCCGGGCAGTATTCAATATTCTGTTTGTGCACATGTATATAGTCCGCCATTTTCTTCTTGGTAAGATGGGGGAAGCCTGCGCAATCAGCGGGTCTCACTTCGTATATGCTGCACATATTGGTTTGCTTGTCGAGGAACTGGCAGGGCTGCTTTACATTCATCCAGTCGCCATCTTTCTTATCGTAGTACAACCACTTCTCCTTGAACGCTTCCACACTCATTCCCAGGTAAGCCGAAATACGTTCGAGATCCTTCTTATTGAAAGTCGGGCTCATCTTTTTGCAGCAATTGGCGCAGGTGAGGCAATCCACTTCTGCCCAAACCTGTTGCTCAATGACCGGCGTCAGTTGATCAAGCCCCCTCGGCCTTACATTTTCAATTTTAGTGAGGAACCTGCGTAACTTACTCTTATTATCCTTTACCTGCTTAGCAAATTGCCTCAGGTTAACGGCACGGGGATTGGTGCTTGATGTCATGCGCTGCTGCTTGTAGTTTTAGGAATTGCAATATAAAGGATTCGATGTTTTAATTTGCTTTGTATTTGAATATCATTTTGGCAATGTGGGCTTCATACAAAAAAGGGTTTAAGGCCTGGCTGCAACTGGAAAAGTCCTTGTCCGACAATTCCGTTGAAGCCTACCTGCGCGACCTGGATAAACTCACCCAGTTCCTGGAGATGAAACAATGGGTCATGCCTCCCGGCCAATTGGAGCTTTCCCATTTACAGGAATTCATCCGCTGGGTCGCTGAAATTGGCATGACGGCCACCTCGCAGGCCAGGATCCTTTCCGGGTTAAGGAGTTTTTACAAATATTGCCAGATCGAACAGGTCAGTCAAAACGACCCCACCCTGCTGCTGGATTCACCCAAGCTTAAAAGGGCATTGCCTGACGTGTTGAGTTTTGAAGAGATAGAACAGGTCATTGGAGCCATCGACCGCAGCAAGGCTGAAGGGGAAAGAAATAAAGCCATCCTGGAAACCATGTACAGCTGCGGACTAAGGGTGAGCGAGGTAGTGGGATTGAAGATCTCCTGCCTCTATCTCGACATGGGCTTCATCAGGGTGATCGGAAAGGGAGATAAAGAAAGGCTGGTGCCGATCGGCAGCAATGCCATTAAACAATTGCGGCTTTACCTGGGCACTATCAGGAACCATTACCCTCCCGTGAAAGGCAATGAGGATATCGTTTTCCTCAACCGCAGGGGCGGACAGCTGAGTAGGGTGATGATCTTTCTCCTGATCAAGGACCTGGCTAAAAAAGCCGGCATCAATAAAAGTATATCTCCACATACTTTCAGGCATTCCTTCGCCACACACCTGGTAGAAGGCGGTGCCGACCTGAGGGCCGTACAGGAAATGCTCGGGCATGAAAGCATTACCACTACTGAGATCTATACCCATCTCGACAGGGAATACCTGCGCTCTACCTTACACCAGTTCCATCCTGCATTCAGGAAATAGGCAAGTTAACCAGCACCCAATCCGTAGAATGGAAACAGGATGGCGATCCCCCATTCATCAATGAAAAATCATATCCTGTTTTCCCCATTTTGCTGTTCCTAACAACCAATTACCCTGATAACTGTTAGTTTGCTACATTTGAAACTCAAATCAGCTAACCATGAAGAAACTTATTCTTTCATTTGCTATTGCTGCTTGTTTGGCCGAAGTGGCTAATGCCCAGCAATTGAGGACTCCACAGCCGAGTCCCGGCCAGACCTTAAAGCAGGATTTCGCCTTATCTACTGTTGAAGTGAATTATTCCCGTCCGGCCGTACGTGGCCGTAAGGTGTTTGGCGACCTGGTTCCCTATGGCAAAGTATGGCGTACCGGTGCGAATAGTGCTACCATCATCACCTTTGGTGAAGACGTGATCTTTGGCGACAAAACCGTTCCAGCAGGAAAGTATGGACTGCTTTCTATCCCGGGTGAATCAGAATGGACCATCATCCTTTCCAGGCAACTGGATGTTACCAGTCCTGCAGCCTACAAGGAAGACCAGGACGTTGTCCGCGTGAAGGTGAAGCCAGTTGCGCTCCCCATGAATGTTGAAAACTTCATGATCCTTTTCGATGAAGTGAAGGCAAACTCCATGAACCTGGAGATCCTTTGGGAAAAGACCGGTGTTGCTGTTCCCATCAAGGCAAATATTGACGACAAGATCATGGCCCAGATCGACAACCTGATGAATAAGGATAACAAACCTTATTTCGCTTCAGCCATGTATTACCTGGAGAATGGCAAGGACCTGAACAAGGCCCTTGGATGGTTCGATAAGGCCATTGAGCAAAACCCCAATGCCTTCTGGGTTCACCACCAGAAAGCCAATTGCCTGGCCAAGTTGGGCAGGAAGCAGGAAGCCATTGCTGCTGCCAATAAATCCATTGAGCTGGCCAAGGCTGCCAAGAACGATGACTATGTTGCCCTGAACCAAAAGTTGCTGGCAACACTGAAATAAGGATCACTCCTTTGAACAATAAGGCCCGATCGATGATCGGGCTTTATTGTTATTTTACTCTTTCATACTCCAGTTTACATCCCAGGCAACTGATATAGGGCCTGAACGCGAGGGATTCCACTTCAAACCGCTCCCCTTTCCTGATCCATTTGAATCCATAGGATCCCCATTCCACCGCGGGGCCGATCCGATCATAAAATTCAACCTGCAATTCCCCGTCCTTCAAGCGAACATACCATTTATGGTTATCTTTTACCTGTTCGGGATTGGCATGGCTCCTGTAGGCCATGGAATTATCAAAAAGCACCAGGCTGGTTCCTTCCCGGTAAATCTCCAGGGAGTCCGCCCTTAGGGTGCTATTTACCCAGGTCCCAACCAATTCACTGCTGCCTCCCTCCTGCTGTTTATCGCAGGCAGTAATCATACTCAGGATGAGGGAAGAAACGAGGATGCGTTGGAAGTGGCAGTGCATGGTTCTGGTTTTACCCCATTGACCTTGCCATCATCAATTTCGTTGCATGGAATACCAATGCCAATAATACCAGCAGGAGTGCCCCCACCACATTCAGCCAAAGGAAGCCAAGGTCAGATTTCCAGAAAAGGGCAATGACCGCCAATTCTGTAATGATCGCACTCCAGAAAGTGGCCCCGGCACCCACCGGCTTACAAAAGAAAGCGACAAGGAAGATACCCAGTATCACCCCGTAGAAAAGGGATCCCAGTACATTCACTGCTTCGATCAGGCTGCCCATGTTATTGGCAAACTGGGCCACTATAATACAGAAGACACCCCACCCGAATGTGTACCACTTGGAAAGCTTATATTCCCTCAAGGGTTCTTCAGGGTGCCTGACATACTGTTTATGGATATCACACATGGTGGAAGAGGCAAGGGAATTGAGAGCAGCGGCAATGCTACCCCATGCCGCAAGGAATATAACGGCAATGAGTAGCCCAACCAGTCCCTGTGGCAAATGATCTACCACAAACCGGAGGAAGATATAATTGGTATCATTCACATCCGCCGAAGGAGCTGCGTCCTTCAATGTCTTTTTATAATCAGAACGGGTCTGGTCCAGGGCCTGCTGGTTGCTTTTCATGGCCTGGATCAATGCATCATCTTCTGGCTTGCTGACAAAATCCTTTACCAATGACTGCTGTTTACCCGCATGTTCCTGGTACTTAGCTTCCAGTTGCCGGAGTTTTTCCTTTGCAGGCCCGGAGGTAACCTGTCCGGCTACAGCCTGGTTAAAGAACACTGGCGACGGGTTCATTTGGTAGTAAGTGAAGACCAGGGCACCCACCAACAGGATCAGGAATTGCATCGGCACTTTTACGAGGCCATTCATGAGCAGGCCGGTCTTGCTTTCGGTAGTGTCCTTTGCCGTAAGGTAGCGACCGACCTGGCTTTGGTCCGTCCCAAAATAGGAAAGGGCCAGGAAGAAGCCGCCAATGATCCCACTCCAGATATTGTACCGGTCCGTCCAGTCGAATCCGGTCTCCTTTACACCGGTAGTGATCACATTCAGCCTGCCCAGCTTCCCACTCACTTTCAGGGCATCTATAAAACCAATGCCCTCGGGCAGCAAATGCACCATCATATAGGCTGCCAGGAACATTCCGGTAAAAATGATCAGCAATTGTAACTGCTGCGTATAGGCTACCGCTTTGGCACCACCGCTAACAGTGTAAATGATCAATAACCCGCCCATGAAGATATTGGTCCAGTAAATATTCCAACCCATCAACGAAGAGAGGATAATGGAGGGCGCATAGATACTGATACCGGTCGAAAGCCCCCTGGACAAAAGGAACAAGAGGGCAGTGAATGTCCTGGTTTTCTTATCGAATCGTTGTTCCAGGTATTCGTAAGCGGTATATACTTTCAGGCGGTGAAAGATGGGCACAAAGAAGATACTGATCACCACCATGGCAATGGGCAGGCCAAAATAATATTGCACAAACCTCATCCCATCCGAATATGCCTGGCCGGGTGCCGACAGGAAAGTAATGGCACTTGCCTGGGTCCCCATGATACTCAATAATACGAGGTACCAGGGCATCGACCTGTTGCTCAGGAAATATCCATCCAGGTTCTTGGATGTCCTGCTCTTGAACAAGCCATAAGTGACGATGGCTGCCAATGTGGTCACCAATACGATCCAGTCAAGCTTACTCATGAAAAATATTGGGTAAAGAAGTGAAATCCTATGATCAAGGCCACCAGGAAGAGCAGTACGAAAACATACCACTGTGTCCAGGTCCGGAACAAGGGAACTTTTGAATTATTATCAGCCATACGCTTCAAATTATTTGTCGAAGGTAGTTGTTTGGGTTAGCAGGTATACATACAATTCGATGTAATCAAAGCAAGGCCCATCACAAAAGACTGGCGGCCTGGCTGGACTTCCTACCGCTTCCTGCCAGCGATCAGTCCGGATGCCAATAGCCCCAAACCCAGGCCGATAAGCAGGCCAATATGGACCCGTTTGATAAATGCCCCGATGATCAGGCCGAGTACAATACATATCCCTATACCAATATCCCTTCTTCCCTGGTTTGGATTAGCCATATCAGAATGGTTTTTTCTGGTTCAAAGCTATGATATTGGCCAGTAACCGATAGGCGCCAGGCACACCGGCGGGTAACTGCCTGAAAAACACGAGACCAGTATATACAAAATAACCCTTACCGTATTTGGCCATGATCAGGCTTCCGGCATCTTCTTTTTCGGCCGGATCGCCCATGCTGAAGATGGTCTCATAATGACTATCCCATCCTGAAGCATGGTAGATGCTCCTCTCCTGGATCCAGTTCTCAAAATCCTTCGGACCGATCTTGTTGGGAAAATTCATTAGCGGATGGTCTGGGTTGCTCACCTTTACTTCCGCCTTTTCATCGGTTATCCTTGTACGTGAGATATTGAAGGGATAGGGACCGATCTTGGCTTTCACCGGACCGATCTGGTTGGAAGTATTGTACTGTACAATCAGGTTCCCCCCATCGGCAATGTAACGCATCAGTTTATCATAGTAATTATTCAGCGACTCCTTGATATTATATGCCCTTACACCGGTAATGATGGCATCGAACTGGGAGAGGTCCATGGAACCAAGGGCTGCATCATCCAATGTGGTCACTGTGTAACCCATTTGCTTCAGGGCATCTCCTACACCATCGCCGGAGCCGGGTATATAACCGATCTTCTTCCCTGCCACCCTGATCTCTTCATTGACCACCTTGATGGTATTGGGGAAGAAATAATGAACGGTCGGGATATGGTCATACTGGATCAGCTTCATAGCATTATTATAGGCAACCGGCTTCCCTTTGCCGGGCAATTCTATCCAGGGATACACTATCTCAGGCTTCTGGCCATCCACCAGGGAATCGAAAGGCAGCATGATGCTTTGCATGGTATTCTTGACCAATGGCAACTCAAAAGGAATCCGCTTCTCCTTCAGGTTCTTACCGTTGCTCAACTCAAACCTGAAACTACCACTGGTGGTATCCCGCTGCGCATAACTCTTGTAGGTCAACTGTACCATTTGCTTGTGCGCCGGCACCAGGTTGTTCAGCACTACCCCCGGTTGGGAACCGATCACTACTGGTGGAACGGTAAAGACCGGTTGGTAGATCTCCCCTTTCACAGGATCCGTGTATTTATATCTCAATGGATACTCCTCTGTAAAGGTGGTATTATCCAGTTTATAGGTAAGCTTCACTTTATTACCGGGATTTTCGGCATAACCGATCATGAGTTGTGAATTCACATTGAAGCTGCCGGTAAGCATCTGCTCACGCAACCAGTAAGGCTGGTCGGTAATGAAATTATCCGTAACCAGTTGCTTCACTGATGTGCTGACCAGCTGGTTAAACTGGGCACTCCTGGCAATGGTCAGGGAGGTATCAGCATAACTGATACGGACATCCGAAACAGGAACAGCACTCCTGCTCACAAAATTAAACGTCACCTGAAGGGAATCGCCGGTAACAGCGACCTGTTGATTGGCCACTGCTTCGAAATAGATGCCCGCACAAGCCTTGATCATTTCCCGGAGTTCCCTGGCCTTCTGCTCTTTCCAATAAGTATCCTCAACTTTCTGGTCGACCAGGTTAAGTAATTCAAGCAAGGCCGGAACCGAAGCCGATGGCTGCAAGGGGCTGTAATCACTGATGACCCGATCGATTTTGGCTTCTATATCCTTTTGCCCCACCCTTGACCAGGAGGTATTGACCCCGTCCAACAGGTCAGACTGGATCTTCTCGCCATCCGTGTGGGCAAAGAATTCGTATAAGGCTCCGCGTTGCCTGGGCACACCAAAGCCCTGGCTCTTATGCTGGCTGCGGCTCTCGGCGGCCACTTCGCCATAACCCTTACCCAGCAAGGGATTGTACACACCAACATCTATCTTGTATTGGTCATCACTCTGTGTATTCATACCCCCGCCAAAGTTGAAGGTGTTCCAGAGTATCCGCTTCGCCTGCCATGGTTTTACATACTTCAACTGTTTGGGAAACCGCTTGGGGTCTGCTGCTGCCCTGAATGCTTCATTGGCCAAAACCGCGGAGGCGGAATGGTGGCCATGGCCGGCTCGGCTATCGGGAGGGAAACGGGTAATGATCACATCCGGCCTGAACTTCCTGATCACCCAAACCACATCACCCAATATCTTCTCCTTATCCCAAACCGAAAGGGCCTCTTCCGTGGATTTGGAAAACCCGAAATCATAGGCCCTGGAAAAGAATTGTTCCGCACCATCAATGCGCCTTGCAGCCAGCAATTCCTGTGTCCTGATCAGGCCAAGGGATACCCCCTGCTCATCCCCTATCAGGTTTTGTCCTCCATCACCCCGGGTCAGTGATAAATACCCCGTCCTGAGCTTTCTTTCCTTGGCCAGGTAGGCCAGCAACCTCGTATTCTCATCATCCGGATGGGCGGCAACATACAGCACGGAACCCAACACTTTCATTTTTTGTAAGCCCAACAAGATGTCTGCAGAGGTGTAGGTCTGTGGCGACTGTGCCCTGACACCCATACATGTTGTCAAGGCAACTAAAAGGCCAGCTAAGCGTTTGCGCATATGAGGGAACTGATTGAATTAAGGTTGTAAAATAACAAAAAGCACCTACCAAAGTTGGCCATTCATAAAATTGGAAGGCCTTTAAAAGAACAACCCGCCGGCAATACCAGCGGGTTGGGAAAAATTTTCTTTCGAACTCATTATTGGCCGGCCAGGAAAACGGCATTACAAAGCAGGAGTTTACCGTTCTCCCAGAAACTGCGGAAAACCGGGTTGTCCGCAAGATAGATCACCTGTCCACGTCCCATATCCTGGGCGCCAATCAACAAGGCGTCTTTCAGTTTTTCCTTGATCACACTTCCGGTAAATCCGCTCACATAATTATTCTTCTTAATAACTCCCACATTCCAGCCATCATCCTTGAAGAACTGGTAAACATTCCCATCCTGCTTCAGGGAATAATAAAAGTCGGGGAAACCAAAACCAAGCGGATGGGTGTTATCCAGTTCCAGCCTGAAGATTGACCCCGGCATACTGTTCACCAGCCAATCGCGTTCACGGTTCTCAAACTTCCGGATGGAAGCATATTCATCCTTCCTGTCCTCATCCTTCTTGTCATCACCATCCTTTATTTTGATACCCCATTCCGCCCTGGCCATCTGGGCAACGGCATTCTCCAGCGCAATGATCTTGCCTCCACGTTTTACCCAATTCTTCAGTTCCTCATTGGCTTCCTTCCTGCTAAAGAAATCATAAGAGCCATCAGCAAGGATCAATACATTGAACTGGTTCATTCCGTCGCGAAGGAAGTCATTGGCGCTCACCAGGGTAATGGGATAATTCAATTGCTGGTCAAAGAAATGCCAGATCTCACCCATTCCCAATGAGGATACCCCATCACCATAGATCATGGCTACATTCGGGGCATTGATGGTCCGAACCCTGTCAGAGCCGAAATCGAATCCCCTGTCTACAAAACCGGATCCGATGGAATACACAGTACTACCGGTTTCTTTCGCAGCGGCTTCCACCAGTTGCTGTATTGGTTTGCCATTGTTGGCTGCCCTGGTCACCAGCAGGGTGCCTTTTTCAAAACTCTCGTTACCACTATTAAAGAGCTGCTCTGCATAACGAACTTTCAAACCCTTCTGCAGGGCTGCTGCCAGGAATTTGGCACTGTTCAATCCATCCCATTTTACCGCATAGGCATAGGCGTTAGCCATTACTGCCGGCTGGGAAACAGCTGGGGCGGTCCTGGTTACGGCTGTGATATAGTTGGCTACGCCATAGGTCTTCAGTCCATAGGCATAGGGTAAAGACCAGGCAGTGATGTCATAGGTTGCAGAATCAGTGATATTGGAACTGCGTTCAAACAGCACTTTTATGAAATTGCTTTTGGGCTGGTTGATATTGATCACCACATCCCCATTCTCTGCTTTGAAAGCTTCGTTCTTGCCCGTGAAATAATTCAGGCCGTTAAGGTTGGCGCCGCTGGCATAAGACCAGTCGATCTGGTTCCTGTCCAGCAATTCCTTCAGGCGTTTCATCCTGTCGGTGCCATCATTCTTCACTACCCATGCCTTGAATTCACCAAGGGGATGATTGATGGCGTTATTGAAATAGTTCCTGAATTCGCGGATCAGGCGATTGGCCTGCTGTGCACTGATCTCGACGGTGCTGATACCTGTTGTAAAATGATGCAGCACACGATCCCTCAGGGTAAGGGTATCACCGTCTTCATTGATGATCCCTAATCCGGCCCGGATACCTCCCTGTTCATAGGTCATGCCAATGGCACCGCTGTAGGTTGGATAGGTATCGCCATAGGAAGGATAGAAAAGGTCGAACCGTTCCTTTGTAAAATACAGCCAGCCGTTCTGGTCAAAATAACGGGCATGGTTCTTTCCGATCATGATCTGGAATTCACGCTGCCACTTGCTGATCACCTCATGGTAGGGTTCAGCTGCGGGGGCAAAATAATAGGGTTCATTGAATCCCTGCTCATGGAAATCCACATGCACCTGTGGCAACCATTCGTTGTATTTCTTCAACCTGTGCTGGGTTTCCACCTGGCTTTGCCAGGCCCAGTCGCGGTTAAGGTCAAAATTATAATGGTTGCTCCTTCCGCCGGGCCATGGCTCCTTGTGTTCACGCGCAATGGGCTGGGGATTCACGTTCCTGCCCAACACCTGGGTGTACCAGTTCACATAACGGTCACGACCATCCGGATTCAAACAGGGATCGATCAGCACCACCGTATTTTTCAACCATTCCCTGCTCTTTGCGCTATTGGGGTTCACCAATTCATAGATGGTCATCATGGATGCCTCTGATGAAGAAGTTTCATTACCATGCACATTATAGCTCAACCAAACAATAGCAGGTGCATTCTCATTCGGGGCCATCTTATCTTTTGCCACACTGGCCAACCGGAGGTTATTCATGCGGATCTGCTCAATATTGGCAAGGTTCTCTTTGGAGGCTACCGTAGCCAATAAAAGCGGGCGCCCTTCATTGGTGGCACCATACTGTTCCAACTTTACCATTTCGGGTGCCTGCTGGGCCACATGCTGGAAATACTGAACGATCCTGTAATGTGGCGTGTACCTGGTTCCCAATTGATAACCGAGGAACTGGTCGGGGGATTGCACCTGCGCAATGGCAGCAACAGCAGCAGCAATTGCCACCAGGCTCAAAAACATTTTTTTCATACTAGCTAATCGCAGATTTGATTTGAAATGAGGCGTGAAACTAAGGAAAAATGCTTGACCAGAACCTTTCGCAACAAGGAACTACATGGATGGGACTTCAGGTTGAAATATCCCCTATTTTTATCGGACAATTGTTTTTGCATGAAAAGAATCGCCCTATTGCTTGTATTGGTTAAGCTTGTTGTAGTCACGCATGCGCAACACCCGATCGATCCCTACCATTATACTATCCAAAAGACCTTTCGCGGAAAGAACGGAGCAGTTGTTTCTGCCCATCCCCTGGCCAGCCAGGTAGGGGTCATGATCCTGAAAAAAGGCGGTAATGCCGTGGATGCAGCCATTGCCACCCAACTCGCCCTCGCTGTTGTGTATCCCAATGCCGGCAATATTGGTGGCGGGGGATTTTTTGTGGGCCACCTGAAAGAAGGCAAGAACATCACCATCGATTACAGGGAAAAAGCCCCGGGCAAAGCCCACCGGGATATGTACCTGAAACAGGATGGCAGTCCTGACCTGGAAAAAAGCCAGAATGGCCATCTCGCGGCGGGGGTACCCGGAACAGTTGCAGGACTTTTTGCTTCTCATAAATTTGCCCGCCTGCCTTTCAAAACCCTTATCCAGCCTGCTATTGACCTTGCGGAAAAAGGCTTTGTGATCACACAGGCGGAAGCCAATGCCCTGAACGCCCGTAAAGCCATATTTGAAAAATACAGTACCCGGCCAACAGCCTTTGTAAGGGATATCCCCTGGAAGGGCGGCGATACACTGGTACAGAAAGAATTGGCCCAGACCCTGATCCGCATCCGCGATAAGGGCCAGAAAGGTTTTTATGAAGGGGAGACCGCCAGGATGATCGTTGAAGAAATGCAAAGGGGCAATGGCATCATCTCCTATGATGACCTCAAAGCCTACCAGGCAGTGGAAAGGACCCCTTCAACTTTCAAATACAAGGAATACGACCTGGTGACCATGCCCCTGCCCAGTTCCGGTGGCGTACTGTTGCCAATGATGATGAAAATGACCGAAAGGTTTCCACTTAGTTCCTATGGCTACATGTCGCCCAAGGCTGTTCAATTGATGGTGGAGATCGAGCGACTGGCTTATGCCGACAGGGCCAAGTACCTGGGAGATGAAGACTTCTATAAAGTACCCGTAAAGCAATTACTCAGTGATAAATACATCACTGAACGCCTCAAGCTCTACCAATCGGATACAGCAGGCAATAGTACCCTGATCCATGAAGGGGTGGTGGAAGGGGAATCAGAAGAGACCACCCACCTCAGTGTGTTGGATAAGGACGGCAATGCCGTATCGGTTACCACTACCCTGAACAACAGCTACGGTTCCTTCACAGTAGTTGGTGGGGCCGGGTTTATCCTAAATGACGAAATGGATGATTTCAGTGTGAAGCCCGGCGTACCCAACATGTATGGTGCTGTTGGCGGCGAAGCCAACGCCATTGCACCTGGCAAGCGCATGCTGAGTTCCATGACACCAACCATTGTACTGAAAGGCGGGAAACCCTATATCGTTGTAGGTACACCGGGGGGCACTACCATCACTACCAATGTGTACATGACCCTGATGAACCTGCTGGAATTCAACCTCAGCGCCTATGACGCCGTCAACAAACCAAGATTCCATATGCAATGGCTGCCCGACCAGGTGGACATAGAAAAGAATTTCCCTGAGGAGCTGAAAGCCGCCCTTGAAAAGATGGGTTATAAGACCAGGATCAGGGGTGCATTTGGCCGCACCGAATTGATCAAGGTGCTGCCAGACGGAACCATGGAGGCCGTTGGTGATATGCGGGGGGATGATGCCGCAGAAGGATGGTAAAAATGGTGTCATGCATTATAATGGTCCCGGGCCCTTTATGGATGCCCGGGATTTTTTTTAAGGATTCTTATAAGTCTGCCATCCTTAACCTGCGTAGCTTTGACCAGGTCAATATGCACACTATCCCCATTTCATGATCTTAAAAACTTTACTCATGTCTGTAGAAGCTTCCTATCTCACCAGCCTCAGGGCCAGGTTAAAGGGATACAGGGAATTGGGCGACAAAACCTTTTCACAACTTACAGAGGAACAGCTGAATTGGCAGCCCGGAGAAGGCTCCAATAGTATTGCGGTCATTATCCGGCACATGCATGGGAATATGCTCAGCAGGTTCACCAATTTCCTTACTGAAGATGGTGAAAAGCCCTGGCGCAAACGTGATGAGGAGTTTGAGGCGATCCCGATGGGCAAGGACCAACTGTTGGCACTCTGGCAGGAAGGATGGGACTGCACCATGAGGGCAATAGATGATCTCCGGGAATCATACCTGGACAGGACCATCACCATCCGTCATGAAAACCATAGTGTGGTAGATGCCCTGAACCGGCAGTTAGGGCATTATGCTTACCATACTGGCCAGATCACTTTTTTAGGCAAAATGCTCAAGGGTGGTGAATGGACAAGCCTTTCCATCCCGAAGGGGGCATCCGGACAGTTCAACCAGGAGATGGCCAAAAAACACAAGGACTGACCGGGATCGACAATGGCGGGAACATTGTGGCCAAATAAAAAATCCCGCCAGGAGCGGGATGGGATCATCAATGGGTGTTGGTCCAGGGCTAGAAATACCTTAATGGATTTCTCTTTGCCGCCCAGATATACTGTTTCACATTCATCCAGAATGCGGCAAACAGGTAAAAGATAATGGGCGACCCCATGGTCATCAGGGAAATGTACATGAAATACTTGCGGATGGTGGCCGGAGCTACCCCCATTTTTTCCCCTATATAGGAGCAAACTCCAAACACGTGCCACTCGATAAAGTGTTTGATGTTTTTCATGCTTGACAAATTAGGAAATTTCAACAATTACACAACACAAAAGGTTAAAAAGAGATTGCTTTATTCGGTAAATTCGCGGGCCGGAAATCCCCTTCCCCCAAGGGATCAAGCATTTTTCAAGGTTTCTGGGGTGTAGCTGGGGCTTATCCGGACGAAGAAATAAACAATTTCTTTCATACATCAAACCTCAAACATAGATAGCTATGGTTTTTGACTTAGAGATGATCAAGAAGGTGTACGCTAACTTCCCCTCCCGTGTTGCAGCGGCAAGGAAAGTGGTTGGCCGTCCCCTTACGCTGACAGAAAAAATATTGTATGCCCACCTCTGGCAGGGAGAGGCCACCCAGGCTTACGAAAGAGGAAAGAGCTATGTAGACTTCGCTCCGGACAGGGTGGCGATGCAGGACGCTACCGCCCAGATGGCCCTTTTGCAGTTCATGCAGGCCGGAAGGGACAAGGTTGCCGTTCCGTCTACAGTACATTGCGATCACCTGATCGTCGCTAAGGACAATAGCAAGGTTGACCTTGACCGTGCCGTGCATGAGAGCAAGGAAGTATATGATTTCCTGGCCTCCGTATCCAACAAATACGGTATTGGTTTCTGGAAGCCCGGAGCCGGTATCATTCACCAGGTGGTATTGGAAAACTATGCTTTCCCCGGAGGTATGATGATCGGTACCGATTCCCATACCGTTAACGCAGGAGGCCTTGGCATGATCGCCATTGGTGTTGGTGGAGCAGATGCCTGTGATGTAATGAGCGGACTGGCCTGGGAACTGAAAATGCCTAAGCTGATCGGTGTTAAGCTGACCGGCAAACTGAATGGCTGGACAGCCCCCAAGGATGTGATCCTGAAAGTGGCCGGTATCCTTACGGTAAAAGGCGGTACTGGTGCCGTAGTGGAATATTTCGGCGAAGGTGCCACCAGCATGAGTTGCACCGGTAAGGGAACCATCTGTAACATGGGTGCAGAGATCGGTGCCACTACCTCAACCTTTGGCTATGATGAAAGCATGAGCCGCTACCTGAAAGCTACCGGCCGTGAAGAAGTGGCCGCCCTGGCTGATGGTATCCGTGAACACCTGACCGCTGACCCTGAAGTATATGCCAATCCAGAGCAATACTTCGACCAGGTGATCGAGATCAACCTGAACGAACTGGAACCGCACCTGAACGGACCATTCACTCCGGACCTGGCTACCCCCATCTCAAAGATGAAGGAAGAAGCTGCCAAAAACGGCTGGCCGACAAAAGTAGAAGTAGGCCTGATCGGTTCTTGTACCAACTCTTCCTATGAAGATATCAGCCGCGCTGTTAGCCTGGCCAAGCAGGTAGCAGATAAAGGCCTGAAGACAAAAGCAGAATTCACCATCACCCCGGGTTCAGAGCAGGTACGTTATACCATCGAACGCGACGGCTTCCTTAGCACCTTCGACAAGATCGGCGCCAAGGTATTTGCCAACGCCTGTGGTCCCTGTATTGGTATGTGGGATCGTATGGGTGCCGAGAAGCAGGAAAAGAACACCATCGTTCACTCCTTCAACCGCAACTTCGCCAAGCGTGCCGATGGCAACCCCAATACTTATGCCTTCGTGGCCTCCCCAGAGCTGGTGACAGCCCTGGCCATTGCAGGTGACCTGACCTTCAACCCGCTTACTGACACCCTTACCAATGAAAAAGGTGAGCAGGTGAAACTGGATCCCCCAACAGGTTATGAACTGCCTCCCAAAGGCTTCTCCGTTGAAGATCCCGGCTACCAGGCCCCGGCAGCCGATGGCAGTGGCGTACAGGTGATCGTTGATCCCGCTTCCAAGCGTTTGCAACTACTGGATCCATTTGCCGCCTGGGAAGGAACTGACCTGAAAGGCCTGAAACTCCTGATCAAGGCCAAAGGCAAGTGTACCACTGACCATATCTCCATGGCGGGTCCATGGTTGAAGTTCCGTGGCCACCTTGATAATATCAGTAACAACCTGCTGATCGGTGCAGTAAACTTCTTCAATGAAAAGACCGATAATGTTAAGAACCAACTGAACGGCGAATATGGCCCGGTTCCGGCTACCCAACGTGCTTATAAGGCAGCAGGTATCGGTTCCATCGTTGTGGGTGATGAAAACTACGGTGAAGGCTCCAGCCGCGAACACGCTGCCATGGAACCACGTCACCTCGGTGTTCGTGCCGTACTGGTAAAGAGCTTTGCCCGTATCCACGAAACCAACCTGAAGAAGCAGGGTATGCTGGCGCTGACCTTTGCCGACAAGAATGATTACGAGAAGATCCAGGAAGACGATAGCATTGATATCGTTGGACTGACCAGCTTTGCCCCGGGCAAGCCGCTGGAGATCGTTCTCCATCACAAGGATGGCAGCAGCGACACCATTCTCGCTAACCACAGCTACAACGAACAGCAGATCGAGTGGTTCAAGGCCGGTGCGGCATTGAACATCATTCGCAAGCAGTTCGCGAAATAAAAGGCACCCCGGTAATAGCCCGGGATCTTACCTTAAGCAAAAGCCGTTGCAAATTGCAACGGCTTTTTTATTGCCACCTACTTATCATGAGTAGTTACAACAATGATGAAAAGTATTTTTACGAGCACCTTCCACTATAGCCGGAATGCAGTTCATACGAGGGTTTGAAGGAAAAATCCAGTGCATATCTTTTTATAACGCCAACAAACAACCGAATAATTAATTGCTGTAATTTAGCCCCATGCGTATCCTATCATCCATCCTATCAAAAACAAACCAGCGTTATGGGTATTATCCCAATCGCTACCAGTACCAGCAACAGGAGCTGGCTGATGCATCCCGGGTTGAACATATCCTCGGTCAATTGGACGGGATCACACCCCTGGGCAGGACCATCACCCCGATCAAGGTGCATGGCCTCAATTTTAACTGCACTACAACTGAAGTATCGAAGCAACTTGGCAAGCCATTGGCAAAATTGGTGAACCCCGAATTGGAAAAGCATAGCATTATGTTGTACCAAACGCGGTTCTTCAACAAGAAAGTAAAGCTGGTCTTCCATTTCCTGGACAGCCTGCTGTTCATGGCAGAATACCAATTTTACCAGCTCAATACCACCGAACAGGATGACTTGTCGAATATGCTCATTTCCAAGTTCGGTTGTCTGTTGCCGTTTGCCAGTGAACCACAAAAGATCACCGATGCACAGGGAAATGCCCTGGCTATCCAACAGGATGTGTACACCCATTTTTACTATGTTGGGCACAATAGCAGGGAAGCCTGTGAGTATTTCCAGGCTAACTCAATGGAGGCCAGGCTGGCGATCGAGCGTAAGGAACAGGAACAGTATTGGAAGCAGATCATTTAACCTGCTGCTCAGGATAAATCCGGCGAACCCTTAATGCCAGATCAAACTCCCGATGGGGCAATAACCAGAAATTGTCCCACAGGAATAGTATTGCCCCTGGCCAGGCAGTCTATTTTAATCCATATAACATGTTATTGTTTTTCGTAACTTAAGAGACCTAAAACAACCAACATGAACAAAAGCTATTTTGCCTTAGTGGCATTTGCTGCCTGCTCCCTCTTTTTTATCCTTTCCTGTGGCTCTAAGGCCCAACATTCAGGAAGCTCCCATTCATCTCCCGCAGCCATGGACGAAGCAACCATGAGGAAGATCGTTGATGAAGGCAATGCCATTCTTGAAAACGGGCTTCGCAATAAGGATTCCGTTGGCTTCGCAGAATTTTACACCACAGACTGCCGCATCATGGCTCCCAACTGGCCCTATACAGAAGGGAAGGCTGCTGCCATACCCATGGCTGCCATGATCATCGGCATGGATGCCAGGATCGACCTCAATACTGTTTCCGTGACCGGTTGTGCAGAACGCATCATCGAACAGGGCACCTATACCATGACCAATGGGAGTGGTGCTTCACTGGACAAAGGCAAATACATCGTGATCTGGAAGCAGGAAGGTGGGAAATGGAAAGCCTTCCAGGATATCTGGAACAGCGATATCCTTCCGCCCGGTATGAAATGATATTTCATGCAAGGTTTCCAATGCTAAACAGGACCTTAGCCGGTGGAAACTGAATCATCATATTAAAAAAAGACGCTGCACCCTGATCGGGATGCAGCGTCTTTTTTATGGGCAATTCAATTATCTGGTTCCTTCCTTACCATCCGATTCCATAATCCTCACCGTGGTTGCTACTTCCGCCCCAGAAGCTATTGTGCTTCCAGTCGAAGAATATAGCATTGATCGGCCCACTAGTCCGGTCATCCAGCGTGATCTGGTAACCCATTTGGCGCAGCTCCTTCTGCACCCATTCCGGTGTGTCCTGACGCAGCAAAATACTACCTCCCCTGGGCTTGCGATCATCTGTCTTCACCCCTCCCAGCGACAACCACAGCTGGTTGGAATTGATATTGGCTGCTTCTGTAGCTTCCTGCACATTCATGCCAAACTCGACCATATTCAGGAAGAACTGCAGGAGGTTCTGGTCCTGCGTATCTCCTCCCTGTACCGCAAAGGACAACCAGGGTTTGCCATCCTTCAAGGCCATGGTAGGGGTAAGCGTTACCCTGGGTCGTTTCCCGGGTTCCACCACATTGAATGGATTCAGCGATGAATCCAGTACAAAGCTTTGCATACGCTGGCTCATGCCTACACCGGTGCGCCCGGCAATACATGCGGGTATCCATCCACCACTTGGGGTAATGGAAACAACCCAACCATCCTTGTCTGCAGCTTCAACAGAAGTAGTTCCCCTCCACAGGCGATCCATATACTCGGCATCGATAGACAAAGCCGCTACAGATCGGGTATCATGTGCTGGCGCAAATCCCCTCCTGTTAGCCGGAGTGGTATCCATATTGAAGCCGCGCTTTTTTAACAGGTCAAGATAGGGATTCACCTTGCCTTCAAAAGGATAGGGATCCCCGGGACCCTGGGTGGCATTGTTCCGGTCAAAACCGATCTGCGCTGCCCTCATTTTCGCATAGTCCTTGCTCAGCAGCCCGGTCATGGGTTCCTGCGGCGGGAAATAAGGATCCCCATAATAGAAATCGCGGTCTGCAAACGACATGTTCATGGCCTGGTAAACCGTATGGATGTAACGGGCGGAATTGTACCCCATCCCCTTCAGGTCAAAATTCTCCAGGATATTCAGTGCCTGCAACATCATGGGCCCCTGGGTCCATTGCTGCAGCTTATACACATCAATGCCCTTGTAATTCACTTTCATGGGTTCCTCTTCAATGGGCTTCCACCTGGCCAAATCTTCAAGGGTGATCAGTCCCCCTTGTTCCTGTGCACCACGAACAAACTCCTTTGCAATATCCCCTTTATAAAACCGATCGTACGCGGCCATGATGGCTTCCTTACGGCTCTTCTTCTTTTTAAGTGCTTCCTGCTCCGCTTCTACCATCTTGGTAAGGGTTTCCAAAAGGTCCTTTTGCACAAAGATCTCACCGGCCTCAGGCGCTTCACGCTTTTCACCCAAATGGGGCAGGAAGACCGCCTTGCTATAAGGCCACTCCTTGATCCTGGCCTTCTGCCTTTCGATACTGTTGGCTGTTTGCGCCTCAATGGGATAACCGGCTGCCAGCTGCATGGCTGGAGCCAGTACTTCTTTCAGGCTCATGGTGCCATATTCTGCAAGCATGTAACAAATCCCACCAGGGGTACCGGGAGTAAGCGCTGCCAGTGGGCCATACTCAGGAGGGAAATTCAGTCCCTTACTTTTGAAGAACTCAACAGTAGCTCCTGTGGGTGCCACCCCCAATGCATTGATGCCGATCACTTTCCCTGTTTTGGGATTATAGATCAGGGCCTGTGTCTCACCGCCCCAACTCAATACGTCCCACATGGTGCAGGTTGCGGCCAACATGGCACATGCCGCATCAACAGCATTACCGCCTTTTTGGAAGATCATGGAACCGGCAGTGGCAGCCAATGGCTTGCCGGTAATGGCCATCCAGTTCTTGCCATGCAACACAGGCTTTTGTGTAGCCTGCCCAAGAACTGCCAGAAAAGAAAAATGAAAAAAGATCAGGTAGAGTGCCTTTTTTCTCATCGTTATTAGTGTTTGGTTTTAGTTAGCCAGTATAATGCCTGAAAGGGGCAATATGTTCATTTCCATGATCCTGGTAACTGTGCATCGACCCAGACCGGGAAAAACCCCCCCCACTATTCAGGTTTTCCCCCTTCTCCATCAACATTGGTCCGGCTACTTTTGAAACGCATTACAGTTAACAAGTATCCTAATTGCTCATAACACCGTTTGGTTTTAGTTGGTTTCCAAAACGGACGGTCAAAGGGTGAAGGATTTTCCCAAAGTCAGCCTCTGCTACCAGATACACCAGGCAAACCTTAGTTCAAATACCTTTAACCATTGCCTTATCCTCATTGCCTGGTGTATCCCTTCGCCCATTACATTTTCCACATCAGGCTTCCATTCATCGAGCTTACATCATTCTTCTTTCAAGCTCCTTACAAATATTGGAATAAACGATCGGAAAAAATGCAACTAATCGTTAGCCATTAGCGGCGACTACAAATTACCCTTAGTATTCCGCCTGATGCCTGCTTTTCCCTAATTTTAAGACAATCCCCTTGTTATGAAATACTTATTGCTCCCCTTCTTGTTTTTTTGCGCCGGCCTGAAAGCCCAAACCTTTGACCTGGTGATCAGGAACGGCAGGATCGTTGATGGTTCCGGCAACCCCTGGTTCTACGGTGATGTGGCCATCGCCAATGGAAAGATCGTGGCGGTTGGTAAGCTCAGCCAGGCCAATGCGCAAAAGACCATTGACGCCAAAGGATTGGTGATCGCACCTGGCTTTATTGATGTTCACGCCCATATTGAAGGCTCCATTTTCCAGAAACCGACAGCAGACAATTTCATTTTTGATGGCGTTACCACCCTGGTCACGGGTAATTGCGGAGGTTCATCTGCCGAAGGCATTGGCCGTTTCCTTTACAAGATAGACAGCGCAGGCACTTCCGTAAATGTCGCAAGCCTGGTAGGCCATAATACGGTGAGGGAGGCCGTAATGCAAAGGGTAAAACGCGACCCATCCCCACAGGAACAGGAGTCCATGGAAAAACTGGTAGACCTGGCGATGCAGGAAGGGGCTGTCGGGCTTTCCACTGGTTTGATCTATGTTCCCGGCACCTACTCCAAAACGCCTGAGGTAGTGGGACTTGCCAAACAAGCTTCGAAACATGGTGGTGTGTATGCCAGCCATATGCGCAGCGAAGGCAATAATGTTACAGATGCCATCCGTGAAACCATCACCATTGGCAGGGAAGCTTCCATACCTGTGGAGATCTCCCACTTCAAGGTATCCGGCAAACAAAACTGGGGGAGGTCAACCGAAACGCTCGCCATGGTGGAAGCTGCCAGGAAAGAAGGCCTTGATGTAACCATTGACCAATACCCTTATACTGCAAGTTCCACCAACCTCCATACCATGTTGCCATCGTGGGTGCTATCCGGCGGACAAGACTCGGTGGTCTATCGCCTGAACGATGAAGCAACCAGGGCCACCATCATCAAGGAGATGAAGGCCACGGCTTCAAAAGCGAAAATGAAGAATTATGATTACGCAGTAGTGGCTTACTGCACGGCAGATACCAGCATCAATGGCAAATCCATCTCTGCCATTACCATGGCCAAAGGGAAGAAGTCAAAAATCAGCTCTGATATTGAAACTGTTTTCGAGATCATCAGGAAGGGTGGTGCCCAAATGGTCTACCATGGCATGAATGAAAAGGATGTGCAGCATTTCATGCGGTATCCATTCAACATGATCGCTTCAGATGCCGGAGTGGTTTACCAGACCAATAGCGTTCCCCACCCGCGCGCCTATGGTACCAACGCCAGGGTATTGGGAAAGTATTCCAGGGAACTGGGCATCCTCAGCCTCGAAGAAGCGATCAGGCGGATGACCTCATTACCTGCACAAAAATTCAACATCAGGGACAGGGGCCTGATCAGGGAAGGCATGGTGGCTGATATTGTTGTCTTCGATCCGGCAAGTGTAACCGACCTTTCCACTTTCGATAAGCCGCATGCCTACAGCACCGGGTTCCAGTATGTGCTGGTCAACGGGCAGCCGGTAATGGAAAACGGGAAACACAATGGCAGCAGGCCGGGAAAGGCCGTTTATGGACCGGGCAAAGCAAAGGGCTGAACGCAGTAACATCTGATGACCCTATTGACCAACACGGAGGGGGTACGGGATTTTTCCCCTACCCCCTCTGGTTTAATACCCTTTTCTATAACTACTGCCTGAGATAGTTTCACATCATCAAACAGCCATTCATCAGCCAAGGGACAATTGAACTGCAGGCTGGTACTGGCAATGAGAACCATTCAATATACAGACATGAAACTGTCCAAAATCATCAGGCAGCCGGCCATGCTTTTCCTGCCAGCGGTACTAACAGAACCATCCAGCCCTTCTTTGATGTTCATCACTGCTGCCAGTATGGAAGTGTTACGAAAGATGTTGCCCTACATGATGAGTGTAATCATCAGCCTGACCATTATCATGATCCTGCTGGTCATATACCATGTTAGCAGGAACCACCATAAACCGCAATAGTCGCAATTTCACCTGTGCTTACCTGTGAGAAAGGGGGACCAATACAGGTCTCCCTATTCCACTTTCTCTTCCCACCAGTCTGTTTAGCCGGGGCTGGGCCATTGAACAAATCATCTAATAACCTAACTTTAAACATAACAATAACCCCCAACCAAATTTTATGCGTAACCTTATCCTCAGTTTGGTCATTGTATTGATGGCCATTGCCTGTAGCAGTCCCAAATCAACAATTTCCAGCCTTACCACTGCCCCGCCTGATGTATCAATGATTGAAAAGATCTCCTATGCTGAAGGTGAAAAGCTTAGGCAAGCCTATGAAACGGATGAAGCCTTCAAGGCAAAATTCAAAAATGGAATGCTGATCCCTTTTTCAGTACTCGATTCCCTCAAAGAAGGTGCTGACTTTGATGCCATCCGTATTTATTTCGGTAAAGACAACAGGTTCTCAAGTCCGGTATTTGTCATTGTAGGGGTTAAGAATGCGAGGTTCCCGCCAGTAGTGGATACAACCGACCAGAAAGGAACCTCCGGTAATGGACAGGACGGCACCACCACATTCCTCGTGTATTACCCTTGTCCCACCCATTGTAAAGATTGACCTTACCCATAATCCAGGCCAGGAATGAGCATGATAGCATTAGGCACTTACATTAAGTTGGGCATAATTGGCGCAGGCATTTTAATAGGCTTCCTGCAAAATGAAAAACTCACAACGGCTAACCGAACCTTCTGGTTCTTCCTTGTGATCGCCGGAAGCTTCGAGATCCTGGAAAGAATGATGGGTGTTATATTCCAGAATAATTTCCCCTTGTACCATGTTGCCAGGCCCCTGTTCTACGGTATCCTGACCTGGGGTCTGGCAACCGGGCTGGGGCGATTCAGGAAGCTATTCCTCCTGACCGTCCCATTGGTATGGCTGGCAGCCTGGCTGAATGCCAGGACACTTCAACCCCCTGCCACCACCCTCAATACCATCGTGATCACATTTACTTCCCTGCTCCTTATCCTGCAGGTCTTGCTATATGTGACCAGGCTGTTCGAGTATGAAGACTGGAACACGATCATGTACAGGGGTTCATTCTGGATCGTACTGGGCATCCTCATCAATTCCATCTCTTCCTTTCTCACGCTCAGCATTTATAATTCCATACTCAATAGGGGCAATGACCTTACCTTTCCCATATTGGTCATTACCGAATGGCTTTTTTATTTGTCATTTAGCCTGAACTTTATCCTTCAGTCTAAAGGTAGTCCCCAAAAATCCGCTTGATGCAATCCACTTCCTACGAGATCATCTATACACTCGCCGTTGCAGTATTGATCATGCTTGCACTCAGTGGGTTCGTAGTATACTTTATCCTTATCAGCCAGCGCAGGAAACTTCGGATGATGCAGGAACAGCAGGAGCTGAAGGAAGCCTATGAGAAGGAAATCCTTACCTCACAGATTGAAAGCAGGGACCAGACACTGAGGGATATCAGCCAGGAGATCCATGATAACATGGGTCAATTGCTGAGTGTAGCCCGACTGAACATGAATATCCTCGAAAAAGAACTGTCCAGCACACCTTCCCAGAAAAGAGCGGAAGACACCAATAAGATACTGGCCGATGTCATCAAATACATCAGGACCCTTTCAAAGGGATTGAACTCTGATATGCTGGCCACCTATGGCCTTCGGGAGTCTATCCGTTTCGAGCTCCAGCGGATCGAACAGAGTGCGATGATCAGGGGCATCCTCATTACGGAGGGGGAAGACTTCATTATTGATGCCAAGAAAGAGATCGTTCTCTACAGGATGACACAGGAAATGCTGAACAATATCCTCAAGCATGCCAATGCAAAAAGCATCACTATTTCCATGATCTATACAGATGCTGCATTCAACCTTATCATTAAGGATGATGGCGACGGTTTTGAGCCCAATGAGGCAAAGAACCGCGGCATTAACGAATCAGGATCGGGCCTGAACAACCTTGAAAAAAGGGCAGCGCTGGTTGGCGCCAGGCTTGAGATCAATAGCAGGAAAGGAGAAGGTACCACTATCCATATAACACTACCCAAAAACGGATGAGCATCATGCAAAACCAGGCATTTCCCAAATACAAGGTTGCCATAGTTGACGACCACAGGCTTATTACGGAATCGCTTTCGCATTTGATCAATGATATCCCTGGCTTTGAAATGATCTGCCAGGCCAGCAACGGAAAGGAGTTGATCAATTACCTGGAATCGGGGAAAACGACTCCCGATATCGTGATCGTAGATGTGAACATGCCGGTAATGAACGGCATTGAAACATCCCGGCACCTGACCCAGCATTACCCGCTCATACGCCTTCTTGCACTCAGCATGAATGATGATGAAAGTTCTGTTATCCAGATGATCAGGGCGGGCTGTAAAGGTTATTTGTTGAAGGATTGCGGCCAGGCGGAACTGCAGAAAGCCCTTACGGACATCCTGGAACGGGGATTCTATTATTCAGATTTCGTGACCGGGAAACTGATCCATAATATCAACAAGGAAGATAAACAGGAAGATACATCCATCAAGCTAACAGAACGCGAAATGGAATTCATCAAATACGCCGCATCTGAAATGACCTACAAGGAGATCGCCAATACCATGAAGCTGAGTGAAAGGACCATTGACGGTTACAGGGAATCCCTGTTCGAAAAACTCCAGGTCAAAAGCAGGGTTGGCCTGGTATTGTATGCAGTGAGGCTGGGTTGGGTGAATGCCCATTAATCATGCACCGCAACCGGAGCTTTCAGCATTTCCCGGATTCTTTCTCCAGCACCTCTATTATCCGCTGGTAATAGGCAATCGCCTCTCCTGGACTATGGCCAATGCATACCACCCCCAGTTTGCCGTATTGTGACAATGCACCGATCAGGTGGAACATTACCCCCTGCTGCCTGCTGCCATCATACTGCAGGCCATTCATCATGGCAATATCGATCAGGTCATGGGGTGTCAATCCTATATAAGAAGGTGAATACAGGTTATCAGAACTATAATAATACAAGTCCCTGCCTGTAGCACTATGGTATATCCCTTCCCCTTCAGCATAAATACCATTGGTCAGGAATTGCAGCATCAGGAAGGGATGGGTCGTTCCCCCTTTGCGCAAATTGATCTCAATAGCATAATGACGCCATAAACCCTCATCATCTTTTACACTGATGAAGTCAATACTAAACCTTCCCAGTACTCCTTTATCCTTTAAGTTACCTGCCATCATCCTGGCTTCTTTGGCAAGTGAAGCCGCATAGTCCCGGTCTGCTGGAAAGGATGCCCCAAGGAATACCTGGCCGCAATTCCCACCCAGCAATTGATCATGGGTGGAAATGATATCCACCTCCCCTGTTGGGGTGATCCTGCATTGAACAGATGGAGAGCGCTTGGTTTCCCCTTCAACAAAACATTCCACTATGCCTCCCATACTGTCAAACTTATCAAAGAACTGGGCAGCAGACATGCCAGGTGCAACTGGACAGGTATTACCCATCAAACCATCGCGTATTTCAATCGTCGAAACCCTTCCTTCGCTATAGGTAAAGACAGCATTGCCTTCCCCGGAAAAGCCCTCTTCCATTTTGATCACGGCCTTTCTTAGGTTGGAATGGCGCTGCTTCAATTGATGCAAGGCATCAACTACTGCACTCCTGTCAACCAATCCTTCCATCCCATCTGGCATAGGGGCACCGCAGTCCCTGAAAACGGACCTGCCGCCCGATTTTGAGCCGATCCAATCAAGGCCGGGGTCACAACCATATACCGGCAACTGCAACCTTACTGCCAATTCCTTTTCAAAATTGGTGACATTGAAAAAAGCCAGGTGCGCAGCATGTCCGGCAGGGATGGATGTTTTGATCCTTTCGATCAACCTTGGCCGATCCAGGATCTTCTCCGTGAGGGACTTGGGGGAAGCATCATTGCAGGATAGCAGATGAAGTCGCTGGCGTGCGTGGTAACCGGTTATGCCCGGCAGCAGTGACAAATAATAATCAACAATAACAGGATCGATGGTAGTACTGGTCACATACACCACATGGGTCCTGGGCATACGCAGCAGCATCAACATGCACAACATCCTTTCTTCATAATGGACAACACCATTGATCTTGGAAAGTATCTCCTGGTCCAATGTAAGACTGGGTATGATCACCACTGTTTTCTCCGCCTTTTCGTCGGGGAAAACTATCGGGAACTCCTTGCGGAACTTTTCCTGCAAGTCCGGGAAACCCAGCTTTCCTTCCATATTGGCCAGGGGAATCCCTTCCATTCTTACCGGTGGTGGCGACTGCATGATTTTTGGACCCAATCTAGGCTGTACAAGCATTTCCCACAATGAGCAATATCAGCCAGGGGCATGATTACCCATCAATTCTTCCGATCCATACAACTTCATTCCCTTAAACTTTATCTTTATCCTGAGCTATGGAGAAACAAGAGGCTAAAAGACCACAATGGAAAAAGTTCCTGAAGCAACTTGGTCCGGGATTAATAACCGGGGCAAGTGATGATGACCCATCGGGGATCGTCACTTATACCCAGGCAGGAGCCCGCTTCGGTCCCTTTTTATTATGGACAGCCTTGTTCACCTATCCCCTGATGGTAGTGGTACAGGAGATGTGCGCAAGGATCGGCCTGGTCACCAGGCATGGACTGGCAGGTACTATCAGGCAATACTACCCGAAATGGGTACTCTACATGGTGGTACTGATCAGCGCCCCATCAATTATCATGAATATCGGGGCAGATATAGCAGGCATGGGAGCTGTTGCCAACCTGCTTTTTCCCAAGATCCCCTCCTATGTATTCTCCATATTGTTTACGATAGCATTACTGTACATGACTATCGCCTGGAATTACCATAGAATAGCAACAGCCTTGAAATGGCTATGCATCAGCCTGCTTGCCTATATCCTGATCCCTTTCCTGACCCATACCGATTGGCCAAAGGTTATCAGGCACACCATCATCCCTACCTGGAAAAATGACACGGAATACTGGATGGCACTGGTCGGCATCCTGGGCACAACCATATCCCCCTATCTTTTCTTCTGGCAGGCTTCGATGGAAGTGGAAGAGGTCAACCAGCGACACCTGGTAGTGGATAAACGGATCATGCTGGCCATGGAAAGCGATGTACGCACAGGAATGCTGCTCACTAACCTGGTATTCTTCTTTATCATCCTGGCAGCATCCAATGTGTTGAACAATGCAGGTATATTCCAGGTGGATACAGTAGAAGACGCCGCAAAAGCCCTGCAACCATTGGCAGGCAATGCTGCTTACCTGCTTTTTGCCCTGGGAGTGATGGGTACCGGCTGCCTGGCCATCCCTGTCCTGGGGGGCGCCTTGAGTTATATGATCGCCGAGACTTTTAACCTTGAACAGGGATTGGATAAAAAATTCCATGAAGCCAAAGGATTCTATGGCATCATGGCGGTATCCCTATTCCTGGGACTGGCTATGCAAACCCTGGGGATCAGTCCTGTTAAGGCCCTGATCTACACTGCCATTCTTTACGGCATTACAGCACCCATACTGATCGCCATCATCCTGTTAATCTGTAACAACAAAAACATCATGGGACCTTATACCAATAGCAGGATGTCGAATATCATGGGCGTGCTCACCTTCTTACTCATGGCCACTGCTGCAGTTGCCCTCCTGTACTATTATTTTCACTGATACTTTACCGTTAGGCACCCCCTTCACTCCATAAATTCCGGAAATCAATTTGCGGAAAGCATACCATTAAGGACAGTTCATTTCGATACATAATTAAATAGAAAAGAGGCCGTCCCTGCAATTGGGACGGCCTCTTTATTATGTTGTGGCAGTAATTTCTTACTGGCTAACCTTGAATTCTACACGACGGTTCTTGGTACGGCCATCAGCTGTAGCATTATCTGCAACCGGCTGGTCCTGGCCAAAACCTTGCGTGGTCAAACGATCTGTAGCAACACCTTTTTTCACCAGGTAAGCTTTTACGGCATCCGCACGCTTCTGGCTCAATACCTGGTTGGCTTCGGCCTTACCGGTATTATCAGTGTGACCGCCAATTTCCACCTTCAACTGGGGATATTGCTCGTTCAGGATTCGGGCAGCCTTGTCCAGTTCCTTCTTGGCAGCAGTTGTAAGTGCTGCACTTCCTGTTACGAACTGAACAGCGCTGGCATTGAACTTGGAAGCTTCCAACCTTGGACAGCCACCATTATCTGCAGGTCCGGCAAGGTCAGGGCAACGATCTTCTTCATCGTTCACACCATCATTATCCTTGTCAGGGATCGGGCAACCTTTGTAACGGGCAACACCAGCCTCATTAGGGCACTGGTCTTCTTCATCATTCACCCCGTCCTTATCGGTATCAGGAATTGGACATCCCTGGTACTTGGCGATTCCCGGAACTGTGGGGCACTTATCATTTTCATCATTGATGCCATCCTTATCTGTATCTGGCACAGGGCAACCATTGTACTTGGCCACACCCGGAACAGTAGGACACTTGTCATCATTATCGTTGATGCCATCCTTATCTGTATCAGCAGGTGGTGGCGGCGGCGGTGGGGCAATCACTACCGGTTGTGGCTTCTTCCCAAACCTGTAGTTGATGGTAGCCTGGTATGACTGGTTACGGATCTCGTAATCTTCATTATCACGGATATCATTAATACCCTGGATAAAACGTGCAGCCAATCCCCACTTCAATGATGGCCAATATTCAAAGCCCCCATGGAAGGCAAAGTTGTTGCGAATGAAATCATCGGAATTCTTTTCCTTAACCCCCTGTACAACCTTGTTTCCACTCAGCAGGAAATCAATGCCGGGACCTGCAAGGAAATTGAATTTGTCACTCACCCAGTATTTAACTGAAACGGGTATAGAAAGGTAATTCAGGCGCTGGCTGATATCGCGGCCCGCATCCTTAATCTTACTTCCATTTTCATTGAAAGAAAGTTCAGGCTGGATAGCCCATTTTTTACTTACCGGAATATTGGTAAAAAGACCTCCTGAAAATCCGGGTTTTATCTCGCTAGCCCATCCTTGTGGGGTATTGCCGGATAAATTAAACCTGGAAAGGTTCCCCCCTGCCTTGGCCCCAAAAAAAGGAGTATTGGCCAATTCCTGCGCCGTTACGGCACTACAAACCAGGAAGGGTAATGCAAAACTCAGTACAACTTTTCTCATACTAGTTATTTTGGTTAGTGGTTAATCATAGCCCATTTGCTTAGTTTAACTAAATGGTACTCAGACAAAAATACATTTAAAGTTGATTAAATTCCCAAAAAAAATGCCCAATAACCAAGGGTATCAGAATATAACACCCCCGATTAACCGATAAGTTATCCACATTTCCGGGAATTTGGAATAGTATTTGGCAGGATTCAAGTGGTACTCTTTCTTAAAACACACTTATGAAAACGAAACATTTGTTTGCTTGTGCTGTACTCAGCCTGGCCGCTCTTGCCTTTACCTCCTGTAGCGACAACAACAACACCGGCCCCGACCAGGCACGCCTGGAAGTGAGGCTAACCGATGCTCCCAATCCCAATATCAAGGAGGTTTGGGTGGACATCAGGGAGATCCAGATCAATACCGGCGACACTTCCAAATGGATGTCCCTGCAAGGGATCTATCCCGGAATATACAACCTGCTGGAACTAACCAATGGTAAGGACACCCTGCTAGCAGATGCTGTTATCCCTGCCGGCAGGATCAGCCAACTCAGGCTAATCCTTGGCAGCAATAACTATATCATCATGAAAGATGGGCGCAAGGAAATGCTGAGCACACCCAGCGCCCAGCAATCAGGCCTCAAAGTGCAGATCCAGTCAGAAGTTTCCGGCGGGGTACTCTACCGCCTGGTCCTTGATTTCGATGCAGCCAAGTCTGTGGTAGAAGCAGGCAACAGCGGAAAGTTCAACCTTAAACCGGTGATCAGGGTAATCTCCTTTATTCCCTCCGGTGGTATCGCCAAGGGAGTGGTAGCACCCGATACCGTGCTGACAAATATTTATGCTATTAAGGGATCGGATACCATTGCCTCTACTGCAACCGATTCCGGCCGCTACCAGTTCAGGGATATCCCTGCAGGAGCCTATGCATTCCACTACTACCCCACTGA
The DNA here is from genome assembly GCF_018595685.2 of Flavihumibacter rivuli. Classification (NCBI taxonomy): domain Bacteria; kingdom Pseudomonadati; phylum Bacteroidota; class Chitinophagia; order Chitinophagales; family Chitinophagaceae; genus Flavihumibacter; species Flavihumibacter rivuli. The sequence goes on along the minus strand of NZ_CP092334.1, from coordinate 338,102 downwards.
TACCACCTTTAAATCAACCACCCGCAATGTTTCCATCACCCTTGGCCAGACCACGGTGATCGATACGGTAAAGCTGGAAAAAAAGTGATCAGAAGTCCTTTATAAACAAGCAAGGGTGCCCCTTTAACAGGGCGCCCTTTTTTTCTGGCAGGTTTTGTAACTTGAAGGTCCAAGTAAAGAACTGCCCATGAGAAAAATCCTGATAGCCACATTACTGACCTTTCCGGCATTGGCCTTTTCACAGGTCAAGAGTGTGGATGTATCTACCCTTATAGCAGGGCCATCGGAGAACTTCTACCTTTTTGCCAATGGCATGCCCAGTACCCCTACCAAATACACCAGGATCAATTCCGGCTCACCTTATTACAGGGATATTTTTGAAAAAGCAACCCTGGTATTCCCGAATGGGAAGGCTGCAAAAGACCAGCTGATCAGGCTCGACCTGGTTACCGGTGAGATCCAATTCAAAAACGACAAGGGAGATGAAATGATCGCCACTATTCCTGTTGAAAGGATCATCTTTGCCAATGGTACTGAAGGACAACCGGAGGTCTTTATCCACGGATCCTTACTGCCTACTGACGAAAAAAAACTAAAGGCTGCTTGGTTCCTTGATTGTTCAACGGAGAATGCCCCTTGCTATCAATTACACACCAAAAAGCTGGATGAATACAAACAATACAATTCTGCCACAACAGAGATCAACATTGTCGAAAAGAAAAGCTTCTACACCATCCAGGACAGTGTTTTAGTGGAAGTGAAGAAGGGCAGGAAAAAATGAACCCAGATACCTCAACCATGAAACTCATCTTTGCATCCCTATTAGCCATTACACCTGCGGCCTTGCTTGCACAGGTAAGTAATGCAGAGTTCTCCAATAGCAATAATGGCAGGATGATCAACCTGAATGCCTTCTCCAATTCCATTCCCAGGATCACCGATCGTTATTCGAAAGTGGAAAGCGGCTCAGCATTCTATAAGGACGCCTACGCGAAGGCCGATATAGAACTGCCCAATAACAAATTGGTAAAGGATCAGATGATCAAACTGGACCTGGTGACCAATGAAGTCATTTACCTCAACGAAAAGCAACAGGAAATGATCGTTGTCATGCCAGTCAGGAAGATCAATCTGACCGACCCCGAAACAGGCAAACCCGAAACCCTATTGCATGGGTCAATTCTACCCACAGAGGACAGGATACTGATGGAAAGCTGGTTCCTGGAAGTCCCGACTGGTAATGCCACCCTTTACCGGCATCTTTATAAAAGGCTGGAGGAAACCAAGCCCTTTGATGGAACCGCTCCATTGTTGAACATCACTACGCGCGAAACCATGTACACCATAGAGGATGGAAAACTCATCCAGTACAAAAAATCAAAAAACAAGAAGTAAAAGAAAAGCATAAAAAAAGGGGCCAAAGCCCCTTTTTACTTTATTGCACCTGGTCAATATCTCACTTCTGCTGCAAACCTGGCTTCACCAGCTCCTAGTTCAGCTGCGCCTGCATTACTTAATCGTATCACCAGCCCTGCATTCTCCCTGATATCCGAAAGCGTACCCAATACTTTTGCATAGATGAATTTATTGTTAGCAGTATTCACCACCTGTACAATGGTACCTACCGGCACATTATCCATCAAAGCATAATATTTGCCATCATTCCATCCGCTCGTGCTGCGGAAGATATTGGCTGCACCCTTGTTTGACTTTCCGGAATTCTCGAACTGGGATTTGAAATATCCACCTTTATAATCAATGGATGTTGGCCTGTTATCACCTGCCTGCTTAGGCGGATCCTGCTTGGTCAACACTGGTGCCGGTGCAGGCTTGGCCCCTGTTGCAGGTTCCTGCTTTGGGGTAGTGATCGGCTTCTCTTCCTTCGGTGGCTCAACCGGCGCCTTGGGTTGTGCAGTTACGGCCACCGGCACACCGGTTGCTGCCTGGCCGGCCAGGGCTGACAATTCACGCTTTACTTTCAGGTAACCTACCACCAATGTCATTCCCGCCTTCACCTGGTCGCGCTTGATCTTGTTCCAGTTCTCAAGGTTTTCTATCGGCACTTTATTGTAATTGGTGCTGATCCTGTACATCCATTCCTTCTCAGCTACTTTATGGTAAACAGGCACCAATGCTTCATCGGTGGCCTTCTGGCCATCCTGGGAAAAATTAGTGCTGTTCAATGGCACACGTACTACCTGGCCAATGCTAACCCCCTTGGAAAGGTCGGCATTATTGTAAGGGGCCAATTCCTTGGGACTGATATTATACAACCTCCCCAGGCTATACCAGGTCTCTTTGGGTTGCACCACATGTACCACATATAAAGAAGGGGAAACACCCTGTATCTCAAGGTTAGGCTGGGCTTTAAGGGATAAGCTGAACAACAGGCCAAACAACCACAAAATCGGCTTTCGTTGCATAAGGAATAGATTTTACTCGTTGCAAATATGCGTGTTTATCGGCAAAATTGAAGCCAAATTACTGACCGGGCTGTTTCAGTATCCGCCACTCTTTGGGATAGTAATTATTGAGCCTGTTGGGCAATGCCTTCACCCAGCCAAGCGACAATCCTTCATATTGCACCAATGCCCATCCCTTGATGCCGGGGGCAATGTGAAGGTCGTCCCTGCGCAGGTAGGCAATGGCCTGGTCCTTGTCTACTGCAATGACAGGCAATTCCTTCGACAGTATAGTACTTAAGGCCAATGGATGATCCGGAACAAGGTCCTTACCGGCCAGTTTGCCCACCATCACGCCTGCCTTTTTAATGAATAGTTGCTGCAGGGAAGGAAGCAAACCTTCTACCTGTGCAGGCATAGCCAGGATATGACCGTTCCAGTCCAATAAGGAAAGCCCCTTATTGGACAGCCATGGCGCTACCAGGGACGATCCTGACTTGCCCAGTTTTTCCCATTTTACTTTTTTATTCCGGGAAGGGAATGACTGTGTTGTATGTCCTTCCTTCCTGAATACGGTAATGAAGAACCCTTCGCCTTTCACTTTATCGGGATAGAATCGATACCCTTTCGCCCCCTTCCCCGATGAATTTGTCTCAACAATATTCCATTTGCTGCTTACCTGTAGTCCAATGGATACGGCCTCGAAATTCTCCAGCAACCAATCCGCAATGGCTTCATCTTCTGCTACTGAATAGGAACAAGTGGAATACACCAATATACCACCTTCCTTCAGGGCAGGCCATACATCCGCCAGGATCCTTTGCTGGCGCTGGCTGCATAAGGCAACATTTGACTCACTCCAATCGGCAATGGTATCGGGATCCTTCCTGAACATGCCACTTCCGCTGCAAGGCGCATCCACCACGATCACATCAAAAAGTCCTTCCAGGCCGGAGAAATCCCTGGGGTCATTATTGGTGACCACCACATTAGCACTCCCCCATTTGGTAATGTTCTCCTCCAATATGGACGCCCTGGCCCTGATCACTTCATTACTGACCAATACACTATCCGGGCCGATCAGGGAAAGCAAATGGGTGGATTTGCCCCCGGGTGCTGCACACAGGTCAAGAACGGTCAGGGGCTGGTCCAGATCAACGCATTGACGGATGGCCTGTTCCAGGAACATGCTGGACGCTTCCTGTACATAATAGGCCCCCGCATGGAACAAGGGATCGAAAGTAAAGGAAGGCCTTTCGGCAAGGTAATAGCCCATACCTGACCAAGGGACCCTCTCCTGCAACCGGAAGGAAAGACCGGAAGGTATAGCAGATTCGTCCCCTTCTTTTCCCGACAAGGAAATCCTGGCAGGATTCATCCTTATGGAGACTACCTGCTCCCCTGAATCATGTACTTTACAAAAGCTCTCCTGGTCAAATCCAGGAGCATCCCCAATGGACCGAATGAATGATGACGGTAAGGACAAAGACAAAAAATTATCCGGTAAAATTACGACCCAGTCGCCATTATCTCCACTTCATTCACCAAAATGACCAGCGGTCAGCTCCCTTCTCCCATACAGCATAACTTTGCGCCCTTAATCAGTTCTTATGTCCCGATATCTACTTATCCTGGCAACCTGCCTGTTCATTGGAAGTTTATCTGTCTCCGCACAGGTACCCGATAGCGTCAAGACCTTTGTGGATAGCGCATTGAACCTGATGGAGCAAAGATCCATTTACTCCGCTAACGTAAACTGGGCAGAGATGCGCAGCAATGTTTACAAGGAAATTGCAGGCAGCAAATCCTACCAGGACGCCTACCCTTCCCTCATCAAAGCATTCAATGCATTGGGGGATAAACATGGATGGCTGGTCTTCGAAGACAAGGACTACCGCAACCCTGATTATCATTTTGACACCACCAGGATAAATCCCGATATCAAAGCAGCAGCAGCAAAAGGACCAAAAGTTTATGCCGGCCTGATCGACAACCATTATGCCTATGTCAGCATCCCCTTCTTTGGCGGACAATCAGCAGAGGCCATGCAGGGATTCGCACAAAAGATCCAGGACTCATTATGTGCCAATATCAAGCCCAACACCAAAGGAGTTATCGTTGACCTCAGGCTCAATGGTGGAGGGAATATGTTCCCCATGATCAGCGGACTTGGCAACCTGCTGGGTGATGGCATCATTTCCATGACCAGGAACAATAAGGGAGACACAACAGGAAAGACAATGGTGAAAGGAAATTCCGTCATCGCCTTTGACACTACATTAACCAGTTGCAACAGGAAATGCGGCGACCTTTCCAGGCTACCAGTAGCCGTTATCATCGGGCCTGTTACAGGAAGTTCAGGGGAGGCATTGGCACTGGCATTCAAAGGCCGGCCGGCAGCAGTTTTGGTCGGTGAGCCTACAGCAGGATTTGTTACGGCCAACCAGGGCTGGTACCTGCCCGGCAAGGACAATGGGATAGTGCTGGCAGTTGATTTCATGACCGACAGGACAGGAAAACAATACATGGAGGATGTTCAACCCGATATCAGGGTTGTCGGAGGGGACAACTTCTTTAATTGGAAAAAAGACGGGAAAATAAAAGCGGCAATAGACTGGATGAAGAAATCGCGCTAAACATTCTTGATCTCCGCAACCAATTCCTGCAATACCTTTTTGGCATCACCAAACAACATAGAGGTCTTGGGCCGGAAGAACAGGTCATTCTCAATACCGGCATAACCCGGCTTCATGCTCCGCTTGTTAACGATGCAGGTCTTTGCAGATTCAACGTCCAGGATAGGCATACCATAAATGGGCGAAGACGGATCTGATTTGGCTGCCGGGTTAACCACATCATTTGCCCCCAAAACCAATACCACATCTGTTGAGGGAAATACCTCATTGGCATGTTCCATTTCCAGGAGGTTCTCATATGCCACGTCTGCTTCGGCCAGCAATACATTCATATGCCCGGGCATCCTGCCTGCAACGGGATGGATGGCGTATTTCACTTCAACCCCTTTTTCGGCAAGCTGTTTTTCCAATTCATGGCAGGCATGCTGCGCCTGGGCAACTGCGAGGCCATAACCCGGAACGATCATCACTTTATTGGCATAGGCCAATACCATTGCAGCATCACTAAGTGAAATCTCCTTATAAGTTCCCTGCTCCTGCTTTGCTCCGCCACCTCCGGTTGAGGTGGCACCAAAGGAGCCGATCAAAACATTCTTTAGCGAACGGTTCATGGCCTTGCACATGAGGATGGTCAGTAAGGTACCTGCAGCACCCACCAAGATCCCACCGGTAAGCATGGCCTTATTGTTATACAGGAATCCACCACAAGCAGCGGCCACACCGGTAAACGAGTTCAACAGGGAAATCACCACCGGCATATCTGCGCCGCCTATCGGCAAAACAAAAAACACCCCATACAATACCGCCAGCAGGAACACCAGGTAGAACACCATCACATTGGCATTCTCATGGACAAGTATCATCCAGGCAGAAAGCACCAACACAATGGCCAGCAGTAGCAGGTTAAGGATATGCTGCCCCCTGAAAGCAAAATCCTTAATCCTTCCGTTCAGTTTACCCCAGGCAATAACGCTTCCTGCAAAAGACACTGCCCCAATTACCAGGCCCGCAAGTATCACCAGCATCTCTGAGGTCCAGGTCCAGTAAGCTCCACTGGAAGGAAAGATATCTTCCAGCAGGATCTCAGGCTGCGAATGGATCTTATCGGCAAGGTGGTTGAACTCCACCATGGAGATCAATGCCGCACAGGCCCCACCCATCCCATTAAAGAGGCTTACCATTTCAGGCATGGCCGTCATCTTCACCTTTTTTGCTGCCATTACACCCACTACGGTACCGATCAGCAAACCGCCGAATATCCATGCCTTATTTCCCAGCAAATTGCCTTCATCATCCTGGTAAAGAAAAATCGTCCCAATAATGGCCAGCCCCATACCAATAGCAGCAATACCATTACCCTTCCTGGCTGTTGCCGGGTTGGATAACATTTTCAGGCCAAGGATGTAAGACACGGAGGCCAGCAGGTAAATGATTGCAAGGATTGAAAGATTCATGATTAGCGTCTTGAGTTGAAGGGTATGGGAATGGCTGCTGATTTATTTTTTAGCTTGTTTCCGGTGGCTGAACATTTCCAGCATCCTATCCGTGACCACAAAACCACCAACCACGTTAAGTGTACCAAGAATTACGGCCAGGAATCCCAGGATGATGGCGAGGTAATTATAAGACGCTGCCTTACCCATTACAATAATGGCACCAATGATCACCACACCATGTATGGCGTTGGCCCCACTCATCAATGGCGTATGCAATACGCTGGGTACGCGACCAATCACCTCAATACCCAGGAAGACCATCAGGACCACTATATAAATGTATTCCTGGTAAGCAGTGATCCATTCCAATATACTATCCATAAAAAACTTTTTTTGATCAGACAAATCAATCATTACTAACAGCAATGGTTACCCTAACAGGGACTTCACCCTTTCATGGACCACCTCGCCGTTAAAGCAGATACAGGAACCTTTTACCAGGTCATCTTCCCAATTCAATTCCAGCTTGCCATCCCTGCTCGTCAGCAGCTCCATGAAATTCATCAGGTTCTTTCCATACAACTTACTTGCATCAGAAGGCATGGTGGCAGGAAGATTGGAATCGCCGATGATCGTAACACCGTTATGGTTTACCGTTTCATTGTTACGGGTGAGCTCGGTATTTCCGCCGGTTGCAGCAGCAAGGTCAATGATCAAAGCGCCCTTCCGCATGGATTCCACCATTTCCCTGGTCACTAGTTTAGGCGCTTGCTTTCCCGGGATCTGCGCTGTAGTAACCACAATATCTGCCTTGGCAATACTATCAGCGATCTTCTGTTGTTGCCTGGCCTTGAACTCGGCAGATTGTTCAACCGCATAACCACCAGCGCCTGAAGCATCAGCTGCGCCTTCCACCTCAATGAATTTTGCACCCAGGCTCATTACTTCTTCCTTAACCGCAGGACGCGTATCAAATACTTCCACCACGGCACCCAGCCTTCTTGCAGTAGCAATGGCCTGCAAGCCCGCCACCCCTGCGCCAAGGATCAGCACTTTCGCGGGCGCAATGCTACCAGCTGCTGTCATGAACATGGGGAAATAACGGGAATAGGTATTCGCAGCCAGCAGCACAGCCTTATAACCGGCAATATTGGCCTGCGAACTCAGCACATCCATACTCTGTGCCCTTGTTGTCCGTGGAAGCATGTCCAGGCTGAAACAGGTATAACCAACTGAGGCAAGTTCCTTGCATTCAAGGAATCGGTAGAGCGGCTGGTAAACCCCGATCAACACCACCCCTTTGGTCCCGGGGAGGTTCTTCACTTCAGGCAGGTGAATACTCAGTATGATATCTGATGCCACCACCTTATTACGGTCACCCATGATCGCACCGGCCTGCTGGTATTGCTCATTGGGAGCAAAGGCTGCCTGCCCCGCATCATATTCAACCATCACCTGGTGGCCTTTCTTTACAAGCAATGCAACAGCATCAGGCAAGAGTGATACCCTTGTTTCAAAGGAGGGTTCTTTTAAAACGCCTATGACCATAAAATGAGGTGGGATTATTTACCTAACAATTTAGGTGTTATTGGGCATAGTTAAAAGAGAAGCGACATAATTCTCAAAAACGAACTGTAAAGTGTTGCTTCACTTTTATGTCAGGACTGAAAATAACAATACCCAGGAAGAAGAGGTCAATGGACAGGGTAACCCTTGGATCTGCCTTGATCTCCTCCCATGCTTTCTCCATGCCTTCACTCCAATGGATATCATCAAAGACCAGCATGGTTTGGTTATGGATTTTTTCCATTAACTGTCCGAAATAACGCATGGTAGGTTCATAGCGGTGGTTACCGTCGATGAAGGCAAGGTCAATGCTTTGAAGGCCATGGAGCAAGGGCAATAAGGTGTCATCGAAATTACCCTTCAGTAATTCCACATTATCTATACCCAACGCCAGTAAGTTTTCTTTGGCGACACCGGCAATTGCTGCTGAACCTTCCAGGGTAAACAACTTTCCTTTTGGGTTACCGAGCGCAAGGTAGGCGCTGGTCAATCCCAGTGAGGTGCCTAATTCTATACAAACACCAGGCTGGTAATGGTCAACTATCCGGAACAACAACTGACCCAGCTTTTTTGGCTTTGCCGCATTTCTGGCAATGGAAGCAATGCTGCGCTCAGCTGCACTATCCCTTCCTGAGCCGGCACCAAGGTCTTCAACAGGAATAATCCTTTTGTCGTTCATCAATCGGTCCCTCAATGCCTCTACCTTATCATAGGCATAATAATGCCTGCGGTCATCGAGCACCTTAGTCACAAAATCATACACAAAGGGAGAATGAATACCATGTCCCTTACCGTTAGCCGCTGTCAGGTAGTAGTGGAGGTATTTCTTTGCCAGTTTGATAATATGATAAGGAGCCTGGTTCATAGGGCCTGCAAGATAGGACTAGATCAGGAATCCTTTCCCTTGCGGTCATAAACAAGGAAACTATAGGCATGGGCATGCTTCTGGTCGGCCGGGAAATCGAGCCTGGAATGAAGGACCCATTCTGCTTCCGGCAATTCCGGGAAGAAGGTATCCCCATCAATGGCAGTATGCACCCGCGTAAGGTAAACCTTATGGGTAAGCGGAAGGAATTGACGGTAGATCTCTCCCCCTCCTATCACAAAGGCTTCCAGCGCATCTGTCTTCGCCGCTACCTCCAGGGCAGCTTCCAGGCTATTGACCACAAACACCCCTTCGGGTCGATAGTCGGCATTGGAAGTGATCACTATGTTGGTTCGTCCATTCAACGGCTTCCCCAAGCTTTCAAAAGTCTTCCTTCCCATGATCACCGGCATTGCCCAGGTGGTGTTCTTGAAGAACTTCATATCATTCGGTAAATGCCAGAGCAATTGGTTATCTTTTCCGATCACCTGGTTCTCACTAACGGCAACGACTATACTAATGATCAAGCTATATGTTTTTGAAGTCTGGGAAAATACTGATCCTTCCCTTTCAATATTTCAAAAAGTGCCGGTTCACTGAACCTGCCCACCAACCCAACGGTCAAACAGCCACAGGCGCCTTGATAGCAGGATGGCACTGGTAATTCTTCAGTGTAAAATCCTCATAACGGAAAGCAAAGAGGTCCTTCACTTCCGGGTTAAGTTTCATCACCGGCAATGGATAGGGCTCGCGCGACAATTGGAGTTTCACCTGCTCAAGGTGGTTGCTGTAAATATGCACATCACCGAAGGTATGGATGAAATCACCGGGCTCCAGGTCACAAACCTGAGCCATCATCATGGTCAGCAGTGCATAGGAGGCGATATTGAAAGGCACCCCAAGGAAAACATCCGCTGAACGCTGGTACAGCTGGCAGCTAAGCCTTCCATTGGCTACATAGAACTGGAACATGGTATGGCAGGGCATCAATGCCATCTCGGAAAGGTCTGTAACATTCCAGGCATTCACGATGATCCTGCGGCTATCGGGATTGGTCTTTATTTGCCTGAGCACATCTGCGATCTGGTCAACCACTTTTCCATCCTTCCCTTCCCAGCTGCGCCATTGCTTGCCATAAACCGGTCCCAGGTTGCCATCCTTATCCGCCCATTCATCCCAGATACTTACCCCATGCTCTTTCAGGTAGGCAATATTGGTGGAGCCCTGCAGGAACCAGAGCAGTTCGTAAATGATGCTCTTCAGGTGCACTTTCTTGGTCGTCACCAAAGGGAAACCCTTTTGCAAATCAAAGCGCATCTGGTAACCAAAACAACTGATCGTTCCGGTTCCGGTCCGGTCAGATTTTTCTACGCCAGTATCCAGGATATGTTGAAGTAATTGATGGTATTGCTGCATGCCCGCAAGTTAAGGAATCGGCCAAAGGAATGGGAAATGGGCTTTTTTCCCACTATTCAGGTGTGGGTAACTGGTGGAAATGTAAAGGTCCTGTCAAATATAGGATTGGATCGCCCAATGCCTGAAGCAGCCACTATATTTGTGCCATGGCAGAAAATCTACTGATAACCAAAGGCACAAAGGAAGAACAGTATACCTCCCTGATTCCCCAGGTGAAAGGACTATTGGAAGGGGAAACAGACCTGGTGGCCAACCTGGCCAATATTGCAGCCGCCCTGAAGGAACAATTCGGCTGGTTTTGGGTGGGTTTCTACCTTGTTAAGGGAGAGGAATTGGTGCTTGGCCCCTTCCAGGGACCTGTAGCCTGCACCCGCATCAAAAAAGGAAGGGGTGTTTGTGGCAGCAGTTGGCAACAAGCGCAAACCCTGATCGTCCCGGATGTGGAGAAGTTTCCGGGGCATATTGCCTGCAGCAGCTTCTCCAAATCAGAGATCGTGGTTCCCCTTTTCAACCAGGGTGAAATAATGGGTGTGCTGGATGTGGACAGTGACGAACTGGACCAGTTCGATGAAACCGACAGGAAATACCTGGAGGAGATCGTATCCTTTATCAACTGGTAGCCTCCCTGTTTCTTCAGGGTAGGACCCGCCTGAATTTGAGGCCACAGCCCTCATAACATAATGGGTAGAGCATCAGGATATTGCTTTCCAATTCATAAGGCATCACCAGGGAATCCTGCCGGGCTGCACCATAGAACACCAGGCTATCCTGCCGGGTGGTATAGGTTTCAAAGCGGTTTAGGATGATAAGGTCCCCCGCCATGGTGCCATCTGCCCTCAACTCCAGCCTGCGATTGGGCAGGCTGTTCGCTGGTTTCCATTCACCGGCAGCACCAGTACTTTCATAATAGGAGCTCAGCAACCAGGAACCTGCAAGGCTTTCTTTACCAGCAACTTCTTTCGATTTTGAGCAGGCAAATAATACACTGGCCAACACAACTACAAACAGGAAACGCATTTGCTTTTTTGCTTACCTGACACCGGCAAATCCCCTACCGTTGCATCTTTGGGCCTTTGATAAAAAAGACCGGGTAAAATCTTACCCGGCCCCTTATAACTGTTTTGTCATTACTTTCTAAAACCTACCCCTTCCTTCGCCTCAGTTCTTTCTTGATCAGGCCAAGTTCCCGGCCCGTTTGACCGGCAACTGAGCTGTTCTCCTGGGCACGGCGCATCAGGTAAGGGATCACATCCCTGATGGGGCCAAAAGGCAGGTACTTACTCACCGGGCAACCGGCTTTTGCCAGGTTGAAAGTGATATTATCACTCATCCCATACAGTTGGGAAAAATGAACATGCGGATGGTTCAGGGGCAACCCTTGTTTTTCGAGCAGTTGGGTAGCATACAGGTTACTGTACTCATTATGGGAAGCAACAATGGTTGAGATCCTGTCAATATGATTGATACAGAATTCCACTGCCAGGTTATAATCCCGGTCGCTGGCCTCCTTATTGGGCTGGATGGGTGAAGGGTAATTCATTTCCTCCGCACGCTTTCGCTCTTTCTCCATATAGGCACCGCGAACCAGCTTTGCCCCCAACAGGAAGCCTCCCTGTTCTGCAGCGTTATAACTATCTTTCAGGAACTGCAGTCGGTCATGGCGATATAATTGGATGGTATTATATACAACAGCCCGATCCTTATTGTATTGCGCCATCATTTGCATAGTAAGTGCATCTACCGGGTCCTGTATCCAGGTCTCCTCGGCATCCACCAGCACCCCAACCTTTTTTTCAAAAGCGGTACTGCAAATCTTTTGCATCCTGGCTACCACCCTTTCCCATTCCGACAGTTCCGAAGGCGAAAGCACTTCTGTATGGACTGTACCCTGGAATCCACTCCTGGCATGGGCTGCAGCATCAAGCTTTTCCAGCAGGCCGAAGCGGGCAATGCCGGTAACCTTGATACTCATGAAAGGGATATTGGGCTGGGAAGCGGCATAGTTGATCACCTTGATGAATTCATCGCAGGCATGGTCAAGCCCCTCCTCGCCATAATCACCCCCTTCTACCCCATAATCAAGGATCACCTGTACATTGAAACCTCCCAGTTTTTGGGCAACTTTTGCAGTTTCCTCCAGCGTTTCACCGCCGACAAACTGTTCAAAAATGGTATTGCGGATCAATCCCTTTATAGGCAGGCCTACGCGGATGGCCCAGGGTGTTACGGCTGTTCCCAGCTTCACCAGCGATTGGAAGCCCATGGAAGCAAACAGGAAATGGGCCTTTTTAAGGTCCTTATCCGACTTGTAAGCAAAGGCATTGGCGGTATTATCAAAGGAAATGGCGGACTTTGGATCCATAGCAAGCATTTTAAGGGCGCAAAAATAGGAAAGAAAGGGGGAAGATTCCCTTCCCATATGGTATTCAGGTCAATCGATTCCACAAGTACCCGCCCCTTAAATTGCCTGGTGATTGAATGGCTGTAATACCATCTCACTCACCACCCCGCTCAATGGTTGCTGGCAAAGGAACCAGATGGCCCTCGCTGCCTCTTCAGTACGGATCATTTTTTCCCGCTGCACCCGCAGGTCAATGGTATCCCAGAAAGGCGAATCCACTCCACCCAGGAAAAGATTGGTAAACCTGATATCAGTACGCTTTACTTCTTCCCTGATGCTCTGCAGCATACCCACTAATCCATACTTGGAAGCACTGTAAGCAGCCGCGCCTGCCATGGGCACTTTTCCCAATACACCGGGTATATTGATGATCAAACCCTTTTTCTTCTCCTTGAAATCGGGCAGGAAATACTTCATCAACAGGAATGGTCCAACCAGGTTGTTGTGGAGGGTGGTCATGAAATCCTCAGTGGTCAGACTTTCCATCGGTTTGATGATGCCAACGCCTGCAGCGTTGATGAGCATGTCAATGCCAGGCATGGATGCAGTAAAAAGTTGATGCAGGTTCTTCACTTGCTCCTCCACGCCAATATCGGTCACCGCCGTTCTCTCCTGGGGAACACCACATGCGTTGGCTACTTCCGCCAGGCTCTCCCTGTTACGGCCAGTCAGGAAAAGTATGGCGCCGCTTCCTGCCAGCAATTTGGCGGCCTTCCTTCCAATACCCCCGGTTGCTCCGATCAACAGAATATGCTTTCCAGATAATGATTCCATGCTTTGCTTTTGCCTCAATAAACAATGCCTACCAGTTTTTGTTGTAATCGCCGGATGGCAAATGAGATCACTTTAGTATTCCCCCACCAGTTGTTCAGGCATTCTGATGCATTGGATAAAAACAGGCCGGTAATGCTTGTTGAAGAATGGCTTTTCTTCAGGCAGTATTCCTTTCACAAGAACAAGCTGATCCTGCACAGGGCAAGTATGCAATGGTATGCATCATGGTTAACTGAAAACAATTATGCTGTTGAGTACATCAATAGTTCTGAAGTTATTTCCGATTGCAGGCGATTGATCCCTGCATTAAAAAACAGGGGAGTTCAGTCCATCCACCTGGCCTATCCTGCCGACGACTGGCTGGAAAGAAGACTGCGTAAAACCTGCAAGGACCAGGGAATTTTGTTGGTGTTCCATAGTAGTCCCAACTTCCTTAACCAACCGGAAGACCTGCACGCTTTCTTTGAGAAGAAGAAGACCTATTTCCAAACTGATTTCTATATCTGGCAAAGGAAACAACGCAAAATACTGTTGGGATCCAAAGGGGAACCGGAAGGTGGCAAATGGACCTATGATGCCGAGAACAGGCTGAAGGTTCCCAAAGGACTTATGATCCCTCCTATCCGCCAGGCCAACAAGAACAAATTTGTAGATGCCGCTATCGAACATGTGAAGGAACATTTCAAGGACAACCCAGGACATACCGACCAATTTATTTACCCGGTAACACATACGGAGGCTGACAGGTGGCTGGAACTATTCCTGCAGGAAAGGCTGAAGCTATTTGGTGATTATGAAGATGCCATGGTGGTCAATGAAAATTTTCTCTTCCATTCCGTTCTCACCCCCATACTGAATATCGGCTTACTAGACCCTTCAACCATTTTGGAAAGGGTGCTGGATGTAAGGAACAGGTTGAATATCCCTTTGAATGCATTGGAAGGATTCATCAGGCAGGTCATGGGATGGAGGGAATTCATCCATATCGTTTATGTGCGCGAAGGAAGAAAACAAAGGACCCGCAACTATTGGAATTTCACCAGGAAGATCCCCCAGGGTTTTTACAGCGGCACTACTGGCATCACCCCTATCGATAAAGTGATCAGGAAGCTGCTGGACACAGGTTACAACCATCACATCGAAAGATTGATGGTATTGGGCAACTTCATGCTGCTCTGCGAATTTGACCCGGATGAAGTATACAAATGGTTCATGGAAATGTATATCGACAGCTACGACTGGGTAATGGTACCCAATGTATACGGCATGACCCAATTTGCCGATGGCGGCCTGATGACCACCAAACCCTATATCAGTGGCAGCAATTACCTGATGAAGATGGGTGATTGGCCAAAGGGTCCATGGCAGGAAATTTGGGATGGCCTGTTCTGGCGCTTCATGCATGTGCACAGGGATTTCTTCCTCAGCAACCCTCGATTGGGCATGTTGGTGAAAACATTCGACAAGATGCCGGAAGAAAAAAAACAAAAGCATTTAAGGATTGCAGAAAACTTCCTGCAGCAACTGGATGACCGATCATCAATAATTGAAACGAATTGATCTTGTTACGCTAAAACCAATCCTGACAACACATGCATCGCCCATGGAACAGGCCTGAACTGGCAGTATATTCAATAAGCAGCTTTGATGGCAAAGCAGCTTACAACATGCATATGATCACCTATGTAACCGCTATCAGTATGCAACCCAAAAGGTTTATCTGCGGCATTTACGAAGGCACAAGGACCAGGTCCAATATTGAACGTCACCCTGAGTTTGTCCTTCAGTTACTGGCCGATCACCAATACCGACTAACGACACTGTTGGGCAAGCAAAGCGGCAATGATATTGATAAGGTCGGAAGGCTTGAAAAGCGGGGGCTGGTAACCAACTGGCAAGGATTTCCAGTACTGAAGGAAAGTCTCGCTTTCATGAAACTACGCATCATCAATACCATGGATGGAGGCGATCACCTGGCATGCCTATGCGAACTCATGTCGTGGAAGAATAACCTTCCCGGCGAGCCCCTTACAACCAATATCCTCCGTCAACATAAACTCATCAGAAGTTGAACCAGCATATGGAACCATTGACACCTGCAGCAATTGACCGCATCATTGAGATGGCTTGGGAAGACCGTACCCCATTTGAAGCCATTGCATTCCAGTTTGGCCTCAGTGAGAAAGAGGTGATCGCCCTCATGCGCAAGGAAATGAAACCCTCCAGTTTCAGGATGTGGCGGAAGCGCATGCAATCAAGGACCACGAAACATGCAGCATTAAGGGCTTCAGATGTAAGCCGTTTCAAATGCAGCAGGCAAAGGACCATCAGCATGAACAAGATCAGCAAGCGATAACATATGAAAGCAATCACCTTCCCGACCCAATACAACGAGATCCTGGAACGAATCAACAGCGTTGATCCCATTGCCTACGCAAAAACAAGGAACTACATTGATGGCAAGGTCACGTATTTATCACCTTACCTGTCCAGGGGCGTGATCACCCTGGCCGAAGTAAAGGATGCGGTCCTGGCCAAAGGCTATAAACCCTGGCAGATCGGGAAATTCCTGCAGGAGTTGGCGTGGAGGGAATATTTCCAGCAGGTATGGTGGCACCTGGGCGACAAAATGTTTACCGATATCAAAAGGCAACAGGAAGAGGTCGACCACTATAATCTGCCTACAGCCATTCAAAATGCAGGCACAGGAATTGATGCTATAGATAAGGGTATAGAACATCTCTATTCAACCGGCTATATGCACAACCATCTTCGTATGTACGTTGCAGGTATAACCTGCAATATCGGCAAGGCGCACTGGTCTGCGCCGGCAGCGTGGATGTACTATCACCTGCTCGATGGCGACCTGGCCAGTAACACCTGCAGCTGGCAATGGGTAGCAGGCAGTTTCTCCTCCAAGAAATATATTGCCAACCAGGAGAACATCAACCGTTACTTGAACAGCAGGCAAACCAATAGTTTCCTTGACCATCCCTACGAGGCCATCTTTGACCAGCCGGTACCCGACACCCTGAATACCACCCATCCGTTAGAATTGCAAACGACACTACCGGCATCAGACAGCTTAAACATTGACCCTGCTAAGCCGGTCTTGCTGTACAATAGCTACCAGCTCAATCCCAACTGGCGTAAGGATGAAGCAGCCAACCGTATACTGTTATTGGAACCATCGCACTTCAACCGTTTCCCTGTCAGTGAAAAAGTAATGGCATTTATAATGGAGCTGGCCAGGCAAAACATCCCCGGCATCCAGGTTGCAGTAATGGAAGCAAGGGAGTTAAGGGAACGATTCCCCACTGCCAACATGTATAGCATCAACCATCCAATTGCCAGGCATTATCCCGGCCAGAAGGACCCCTACCCCTGGATGTTCCCTGAGGTAAGCGGCTATTTTCCATCATTCTTCGCCTACTGGAAAAAAGCGGAAAGGCATATATAGGCAAGCGTTCTATTGCCTATCTTTCGCCTTCATTCAACCCACATGAAAATCACGCATATCGACATTTACCGCTACAGCATTCCCATGCATCCATTTACCATTGCCACCAGTACCATGGATGCTGCACAAAACACACTGGTCAGGGTACATACCGATGAAGGCATTACCGGCATTGGTGAATGCTCAGCATTCCCCATGATCCTAGGCGAAACACAATCCACCTGTTTTGTAATGGCCCAGGACTTTGCCAGGTTATGGAAAGGAAAGGATCCCATGGACATTTCCGCACGCATGAATGAACTGCACCTGTTCACTGCAGGCAATGCCACCATCAAGAGTGCATTCGATATGGCACTGTTCGACATATCGGCTAAAACAGCCGGGCTGCCACTTTACCGTTTCCTTGGGGGCAGGGAAAAGAAGGCGCTTGAAACTGACCTTACAATAGGAATCGGTGCTCCCGCTAAAATGGCCGAACAGGCAAAGGAATATATTGCAAAAGGTGTACGCATCATCAAGATCAAGTTGGGAAAGGACCCTAAAGAAGATATTGAAAGGGTTCATCGTATCCGGGAAGCAGTTGGACCGGCTATCGGCCTGCGGATCGATGCCAACCAGGGCTGGGACCCTGATGGGGCAAAGTTCGCCCTGACAGCGATGGGCAAATACAATATTGAATTCTGTGAACAGCCCATGCGGAGATACAACGACCATTTCCTTCCTTCCCTTAAAAAGATCTCACCCATTCCCATCATGGCCGACGAAAGTGTATTCGACCACTATGATGCCATCAGGATCATTGAAGCAGGCGGATGCAGTTACGTGAACATCAAATTTGCCAAAAGCGGCGGCATTATGGAAGCCAGGGCCATCAACCAGGCCTGCGAAGCCAGGAATACCCCCTGCATGATGGGTGGCATGCTGGAAAGCCGCATCGCCCTTTCTGCTTTTGCCCATTTTGCCACCGCCTTCGACAATGTAAAATTCTACGATATGGACACCTGTATGATGGGCCATAAACTTGACCCGGTGATCGGTGGTGTCAGGTACAATGGATTCATGGTGGAACTTCCGGAAGGACCGGGAATAGGGGCAGATGCAGACCCGGCATTCCTGGGACAATGTGAAATGATGAGCATTTGACCCGAATGTTAAAATTCAACAGAATTCCCCATTACCCTGTAGCTTTGCGGGGCTAATTAATGAATATGGAACAAAGAAGAGCAGCAGACTCACAGGTGATCATGACCGAACTGGTATTACCCAACGATACCAACCTGTTCGGCAACCTGATGGGTGGACGATTAATGTATTGGATGGATATTGCGGCAGCCCTGGCAGCCGGCAAGCATTGCAATGCGCCGGTAGTGACCGCTTCCGTGGACAATATCTCCTTTGAGGCCCCGATCAAACTGGGAAATGTAGTACATATTGAAGCCAAGGTTACCAGGGCTTTCTCCACTTCAATGGAAGTTCACTTAAAGGTTTGGGGAGAAGACCTGACCCATCAGTACAAATACAAAAGCAACGAAGCCTATTACACATTTGTAGCGCTTGACCCCAATAGGAAACCAAGGCCTGTACCCGGCTTGATCGCTGAAACCGATGAAGAGCAAAAACTTTTTGAGAGTGCACTGAGAAGAAGGCAATTGAGGTTGATCCTCGGTGGCAAGATGAAACCGGATGATGCCACAGAACTGAAGGCCCTTTTCCAGGGATAAACGATAAATAAAAAGCTGTCCGATCGGACAGCTTTTTATTTATTCCAAAATCATTACATCAGGATTTTTGTTTTTCAGGAGCCCCTTGTATGGCCTGCGCCAAATGGGGAACCTTCATCATATAGCCCTTGCTTTGCTCGATGGCATTCATCACCTGCTCCAGTATCACCTCAGGTTCTGCATCATAGTCGATGGTCAATGGTTCCTTAAAGGTCACACTCAGCAGTGATCCTTTCTTTTTAAAGCTCAGTCCTTTCTTATTGAAGGCCCTCCAGAAACCGTTGATCACCACCGGAACCACGATGGGCTTGTTCTTTTTGATGATCAAGGCAGTACCCTTCCTTCCCGGTGCAAAAGGACGGGTGGTACCCTGTGGAAAGGTGATTACCCAGCTGTTCCCAAGCGCCCTTTCGATCTTCCTGGTATCGGAAGGATCCAGGCCTCGCCTCACTTCGGTTGCTCCTTGCCGCCAGGTCCTCTTCACGGTTAGCGCCCCGGCCAGGATAAAAAACTTACTGATCCAGCTGCCCCGCATGGTTTCTTCAGCAGCTACGTAGTAAACATTGGTATAGGGATTCAGCAAATAATAAGGCACACCCAGTTCATTCCGCTTTCCCCACTTTACTGCACAGAATATATGCAGGAAAGTGATCACATCGGCAAAATAGGTTTGGTGGTTACTGACAAAAAGAACATTCTTTCGGGGAAGTTTTTCAATGTGTTCGGTACCGGATATTTTCAGCTTATTGATGATGCAGAGTCCCGGATAGGAAGCATAACCAACTACGGCATATACCAGTTTCCTTACCAGTCTTATCTGCTTTAAACGATCTATCAAATCACTCATGTGTTGTCGTTGGGTGAACAAGCAATCGAAGTCGCAATATAAGGAATTGCGCATACATAGCGACGTTTCGACAAATGCAGGACAAGGCTTGCTGGAACAAAACAAAATGGCCGATTGCCATTATCTTTACGCATGGCAAACAAAGCAGTAATTTTTGATATGGATGGCCTGCTGATCGATTCAGAGCCATTCTGGCAGGAAGCAGGGATAGAGACCCTGCAACAATTCGGCGCCTCCCTGACCACGGAGCAATACCATTCCAGTACCGGTTTGCGCACCAGCGAATGGATCGATCACTGGTTCAATCATTTTAAGATCGATAAGCAACATGCCCCGGAAGCCATCACCACCATCGAACGCAAGGCCATTGAAAAGATCGGTGAGAAAGGGCAACCCATGCCTGGAGTAGAACATATCATTAACTTCTTCAAGGAAAGACAATTCAAGATAGGGCTTGCCTCCTCCTCCCCAATGGAGCTCATCAATGTAGTGCTGGAGAAACTTGGTCTCGGGCCACATTTACATGGCATCAGCTCAGCAGGACTACTTCCTTATGGTAAACCCCATCCCCAGGTGTATATGGATTGTGCCGACCTGCTCGGAGTAGAACCTTACTACTGTGTATGTTTTGAAGATTCCTTTAATGGATTGATCGCAGCCAAGGCAGCCAAGATGAAATGCGTGGTAGTGCCGGCCGCCGGTGATATAGCGCATCCCAAGTGGGGGGCAGCCGACCTGAAGATATCTTCACTCACCAACTTCAATGAGTTGTTGCTGGAAGGCCTCTGGAAAAAATAGGCCGCCGGGAAAGGTTGGACAATAAAAAAGGCACAAAGACGGAAACCGGTTTGAAGTAGTACACTTCGTTGCGGCTGTCTTTGTGCCTTTGGATTATTTCAGGTTACTTCATCTTGAAGGTCTCCAGGAACTTCGTGGTAAAATTACCACTCCTGAAATCCTCATTCTGCATCAGTTGCAGGTGGAAAGGAATAGTGGTCTTGATTCCTTCTATCACATACTCACTCAATGCACGATACATGGTATCGATGGCTTCCTCACGGGTACGCGCAACCGTGATCAGCTTACCGATCATGGAATCGTAGTAAGGAGGAATGGTGTAGCCTGCGTAAACATGGCTGTCTACCCGAACACCATGTCCACCAGGTGTATGCAGCACGGTGATCTTACCTGGTGAAGGACGGAAATCGTTGTATGGGTCTTCCGCGTTGATCCGGCATTCGATGGCATGCATCTGGGGCTCATAATCACGGCCGCTGATGGGTTCACCCATGGCGATCTTGATCTGTTCCTTGATCAGGTCGAAGTTGATCACTTCTTCCGTAACGCAATGTTCTACCTGGATACGGGTATTCATTTCCATGAAATAGAAATTGCGGTGCTTATCTACCAGGAACTCGATGGTACCAACGCCTTCGTAATTGATAGCAGAAGCTGCTTTCTTGGCCGCTTCCCCCATGGCATAACGAAGTTCAGGGGTCATGAAGGGAGAAGGGGATTCTTCCACCAGCTTCTGGTGGCGGCGCTGGATAGAACAGTCGCGCTCACTCAGGTGGCACACTTTACCATAACGGTCACCGGCGATCTGGATCTCGATGTGACGGGGCTCTTCCACGAACTTCTCCATATAGATCCCGTCATTCTTGAAGGCAGCAAGGGCTTCCGCCTTCGCAGTATTGTACGCACGCTCGATCTCATCTTCGGACCATACCACACGCATACCCTTACCGCCACCACCGGCAGTTGCCTTGATGATGACAGGGTAACCCATATCCTTGGCCACGCTCTTGGCCTCTTCCAGGCTTTCCAGCAATCCGCCGCTTCCGGGAATAACCGGAACACCGGCGCGGATCATGGTTTCCTTTGCGGTCATCTTATCACCCATGGCCCTGATCTGGTCGGGAGTGGGGCCGATGAACTTGATACCATGCTCACCACAGATCTCGGCGAAGCGGGCATTTTCTGCCAGGAAGCCGTAACCCGGATGGATCGCATCGGCATTGGTGATCTCAGCAGCAGCCATCAGGTGCGGGATGTTGAGGTAGGAATCAGCACTCTGGGGGCGGCCAATACAAACTGCCTCGTCCGCAAATTTCACATGCAAACTGTCCTTATCGGCAGTTGAATAAACGGCAACCGTTTTGATACCCATTTCACGGCAAGTCCTGATCACACGAAGGGCGATCTCACCACGGTTGGCGATCAATATTTTTTTGAACATTAGCTACTAGTTTTTGGATGTAAATAGTCCATTGATCGATGGCCATTGAGGGCAATGGATAAGGAACAATGGACTATGAACGATTCGTTTATGCAGGTTCTACCAGGAACAAAGGCTGGTCGTATTCAACGGGGGAAGCATCATCAACAAGGATCTTAACGACCTTGCCCTTCACTTCACTCTCGATCTCATTGAACAGTTTCATGGCCTCAATGATACAAACCACTTTACCCGGGCTAACCTCATCGCCTACTTCTACGAAGAGGGGCTTATCCGGTGAAGGACGACGGTAGAAAGTACCAATCATTGGGCTTTTTATGGTAACCAGGTTGGATGCAGCAGGTTCAGCGGCCTTGGGCTTTTCAGCGGCGGGCGCAGCTGCAGGAGCGGCTGCGGGGGCAGGAGCCGGGGCGGCATAGGCCTGGGCTGCCATTACAGGAGCTGCTGATACTACTTGCTGGATGTTGTCTTGCTTTTGCTTAATCGTAACCTTGAACCCTTTCTCCTCAATCGTCAATTCACCGATGTTCGACTTGTTGATCAATCGGATCAACTCCTGAATTTGTTTGAAATCCATGATACTGAATTTACAGTTGGTGATTCTAATTTGGCGGCTAAGATAAGAAACTGGCGGAACGTAGGAAATTTTCGATTGCCAATTAGCGGATAGGGAAACCCGTTAACCGGTTCAGGAACAATTCCTTCAAGCCAAAACACTACTATTCCTTCTGTTTCCCCCTCTGGTTATTGTTACAACAATAACCAACATGATCTATAGGCTGCCAGGACCCAATAAAAAAAGCTCCCATTGCTGGAAGCCTTTGTATATGTTTTCCGGGAATTATTCCTTTACCCTTTCTACGTATTCACCAGTCTTGGTGTTCACGCGGATCAGTTCTCCTTCATTCACGAACAGGGGAACCATTACAGTAGCACCGGTTTCAACGGTTGCAGGCTTCAGGGTACGTGTTGCGGTATCCCCTTTCACGCCAGGCTCACTATAGGTTACCAGCAATACGATCTTATCAGGAAGTTCTATGCTCATGGGGGACTCGGATTCAGTATTGATCAATACAGAAACTTCCTGGCCATCCTTCAGGAACTGGGGAGCATCGATCAGGGTTTCCTGCACAGCGATCTGCTCGAAAGTCTCGTTATCCATGAAATTGTAACCGCTGTCGTCCTTGTAGAGGAACTGGAAGTTCTTGCGCTCCACACGAACCGGATAGATGGTATCACCACTGTTCCAGGTCTGTTCGATGGTGCGGTTATTGTCCACTCCCTTCAGCTTGGCCCAAACCTTGGCAGCAGCACGGGCTGTCTTGTTTTCACCAAATTCAATGATCTTGTACAGGCTGCCGTCCAGCTTAATGATCAGGCCACGGCTGATATCCGAAGTATTTGCCATAAAAACTAAGTTTTACTAGATGCTATTCAATTAGAGGGGGCAAAGCTACAGCAATTAAACAATAAGGCAAAGCTGAAGCAGTATCAACTTTGCCTTATAGACATTTATTTTGGTATTAATATATCCCTTTGGTATTTGTTGGGCTCCTGGCCGGCAACTTAAAGATCTACTGTTTGGCCCTGCCCACCATAAGCCTTTTTCAGTTTGATCTCCACAACGCCATTCCTTCCCTTTTCGCCATATGCCCCAGTGGCCTTTTCTCCCTTCAGGACATTGATGGACTCTATGGCATTGGGATCCAGCGCTTTCACTTTTTCCGGACTGGCCTCCTCCCCTTCAATGAAATACACCGGGCCAGGCTGGGGTAAATTGCTATCCGAGGATTGGAGGTTACCGCTTTGGCTACCCTTAATGATTACCTGCACCGGCTCACCAGGCTTGCTTTCACCACTAATTGACATTTCCATGTTTTGGGGCAAACGAGCGGTCAGGGTCTTACCGAACTTTTTATCCAAAGCTGCCTTCTGGGCAGGATTATCCAGGTCATATTTTTCGACCTTGCCATCCTTGTACCGAATGGTGACCTGCTGATGGGAAATATCGATCCAACTTACTTTTCCTTCCAACTCCTTAGGAAGCC
This sequence comes from Flavihumibacter rivuli, assembly GCF_018595685.2. Taxonomy (NCBI): domain Bacteria; kingdom Pseudomonadati; phylum Bacteroidota; class Chitinophagia; order Chitinophagales; family Chitinophagaceae; genus Flavihumibacter; species Flavihumibacter rivuli. The sequence goes on along the minus strand of NZ_CP092334.1, from coordinate 314,291 downwards.
TGGGCGCAGGGGGAGGCGGAGGGGGCGGTGGAGGCGCGCCATGGTCTCCATGCATGGGAGAAATGCCAGAAGGATGTGCTGGCGGTGCCGGGTGTGCCGGGTGTGGCGGGGGCGCGATCAGGCCTGCATGGGTTACAGGAGCAGCAGGTGAGATCGCAGCAGGCGGAGCTGGAGGAACAGGCGGCGGGGGTGGCGGGGGCAACTCCCCATATTTAGCAACCATGGCCGTTTTGTTCTTGTTCCATTCGTTCAGCTCCATTGCCTTCACCAGTTTACCCTGGGTATCCTTAATGATCACAATGCATTCCCCCTGGTTATCGGCCACTGAAAGCCGGAACCCTTTCTCGTTTACCCAGGAATGGGAAGGAAGGGTATCTGTGGCCAGGGCCTGGGACAGTCCCCGGCCTTGGGAATCATCCTGCTGGTCCCGGAAGGCCAGCAGCAGCACCGCCGCAACCGGCAATGCAAAGCTGAATTTTACCAGGTGCACCCTGGCGGATTTGATTTTGTTCATCATGGCTATACGTGTTTTTAACGCTGAAAAATTCAAATGACTGGCTATACTGAATTGTTGTTGCCCTACTACTTTCAATAAGAGATACTGGTATGCCTTCCTGTCCAGTCCCGCCTCAAGTACCTGGCGGTCGGCCAGGAATTCCAGGTTCTGCCGGATCGCCTTCCTAATCAGCCAGGCAAAGGGATTGAACCAGTTCACCACCACCAGCAACTCCGACCAGATGATGTCAATGGTATGCCTTTGCCGCACATGCACCATTTCATGGCGGATGATCTCCTTCAGTTCCTCTTCCGAGTGCAGCGATGAATTGATGTACACGGAATTACCAAATGAAAAGGGAATGATCCTGTCCTTCACCTCGTACAACTTCACATCATCATCCACCAACAAACTGGCGGTCCTGGATATGCGCAGCAAGGACAGGTATTGCACCAGCAACCTGGCCATCATCAAGGCCATTCCTGAATAGAATACATAAGGTATCGTGTCCTGCCAGTTGAATGTGCTTACAACAGGTGTATCGCTTCCCGCCTGCCATTGGCCCATTACCGGGATATATTGAAGCAGGACCATGCCATGGTCAGCCGGGTCGAGCCACCAGTGAATATTCACCAGGGGCAGGAAGAAACAGCAAACCGAATAACCCAGGAGATACCATCGGTTCCATTGGTAGAAGGTGAGCTTGCGGAGCATCAACCAGTAGAACAGGTAGATGGCAGCCAGTCCGAGGGACAACTTAACCAGGTAAAGAATAAGGTCAGGCATATGCTTTATTTGTAAATGGCAGGGGTATTTTAATTGTCAACCGATCAGTCCTTCTTACCTTTTTCGATCAGGTCCAAGATCTCCTTCAATTCCTTCGCGCTAAGCTTCTTCTCTTCCACAAAAAAGTTGACCATGGCCTTGTAAGAGTTGCCGAAATAATCCTTGATGAAATGGCTCATGAACCGATCCTTGTATTCGTCTTCGGTTATAGTAGGCCGGTAAATGTACATGTTTCCTACCTGCCGGCTCTCCAGGAACCCCTTCTTCTCCAGGTTCTTGATCGTTGATGCCAGGGTGGTATACGGTGGCAAGGGTTCTTCCATTTGTTCCAGGAATGCCTTTACATTTCCCTCCCCTACCTGCCAGACCGCCTGCATGGCTTGCTCTTCTTGCGGACTCAACCTTTCCATTTCTACGAATTTTTCGTAAACCTACGAAATCATCGTAAATCAGGAGTTTTTTTCTGTTAAAAGTTTTGTTAAGGAATGCAGGAAAGCAACCGCCTGTTAACTTTATGCCATGAAAACACTGATGCAAGTATTGCTTTCCATTTTCATCACCATGGCAGCGGCTCAAACATCCCTGGCCCAGCAAAATCCCGACCAGCAACCGCCGGCCTACCTGCGCTACCCGACCATCCCTCCTTTTACCTTATTGGGACTGGATGGCAACAAGATCACCCGTGACAATATCTCTGATAAATTCCCGACTGTACTGATGTATTTCAGTCCAGGTTGCGACCATTGCCAGCACCAGGTAACAGCAATGATGGCTGAAAAGGAGAAGTTCAGGAAAGTGAACCTGGTCATGGCCACCTACCAGCCGATGGAAGAATTAAAGACCTTTTACAAGCAATATAAACTTGCAGAATTTCCCAACCTGATCATTGGAAGGGACGAACAGTTCTTTTTCCCGCCTTATTATAAAATGACAGGATTACCCAATATCGCCTTGTACGACAAAAAACAGAAGCTGATCACCAATATCAGCGGTAACGCCGAAGTGAAGACCATTTTGCAGTACCTGGGCATCCAATGAGCCAGATAACAGCTTTTTTACAATTCGGCATTGCTTTATCATCGCTCGATATTCGACATTCCTTAGTTTTGCCCCGCAAATCATTATTTCACCGCATAATACATTACAATGAAAGTTACTGTAGTAGGTGCCGGAGCAGTAGGCGCAACCTGTGCCGATAATATTGCCCGCAAAGAACTGTGCCAGGAACTGGTTTTATTGGACATCAAGGAAGGCCTGGCCGAAGGCAAGGCCCAGGATATGATGCAAACCGCAGCATTGCTGGGATTCGATACCAAGATCATCGGATCTACCAACGATTATAGCAAGACCGCAGGAAGTGACGTGGTGGTGATCACCTCTGGTATCCCCCGTAAACCAGGCATGACCCGTGAAGAGCTGATCGGCACCAATGCCGGTATCGTTAAGAATGTTTGCGAGAATATCCTGAAGTATTCTCCCGATGCGATCATCATCGTGATCAGCAACCCAATGGATACCATGACCTACCTGGCCCTTACCGCTACAGGACTTCCCAAGAACCGCATCATCGGTATGGGTGGAACACTGGATAGCTCCCGCTTCAAGTACCAACTGAGCCAGCACCTGGGTTGCTCTCCTGGCGACCTGAATGCTGTTGTGGTGGGTGGACACGGCGATACTACCATGATCCCCCTGATCCGCTTCGCAACCTGGAATTCCGTTCCTGTTACCAAGTTCCTGTCAGAAGAACAGCAAAAGCAGATCGTTGCCGATACCATGGTAGGTGGTGCCACCCTTACCAAACTGATCGGGACTTCCGCATGGTATGCACCCGGTGCAGCCGGGGCCGCCCTGGTGGAAAGCATCCTGCGTGATGAAAAGAAATTGCATACCTGCTGCGTGAAGCTGGATGGCGAATACGGCCAGAATGATATCTGCCTTGGCGTTCCCGTAGTGATCGGTAAGAACGGCTGGGAGAAGATCCTGGATTTCGGCCTGAACGAAGAAGAGCAGGCTGCTTTCAATAAGAGCGCCGATGCCGTTCGTGCCATGAATGATGTATTGAAGACTTTATAATCAATGAGTTATAGGATATTTCAAAAGCCCTGGAATTACCGGGGCTTTCTTTTTTACCGGCAAAGGCAGGCCATACCCAGTTTTAGGTAAAAAACGGATTTCGAAAAAAAATATCCGAAAACCTTTTGAACCGATGATTTTCCTATTAGTTTTGTAACACTAATATCCTACCTACCTCTCTCCAACACCTATTTAAAGCTTCAGTAAGGACCTTAGAAGGACCACAGCAAACGCTGAATTAACTCTGTAACCTTTTAAACAAAAAGATTATGATCAAGCCCTTGCACACTGTTGCTTTAACACTTCTTGTGCTCATTGCTTCCGCCCAGAACCCGGAGCTGCCCAACCAAAACAATCCGTTGCTCAACCTCGCAATCAACCCCTATTCCAACACCAGGATCAACCCTGAAAAAAACCTCAGGATCAATCCAAAGCACAATTGGAATATCAATCCGAACATGAACAACGAGATCAACCCGGAAAAGAACCAGCGGATCAACCCCAAGTTCAACAAGGATTTCAGTCCCCAGCACAACCATAGCATTAACCCGATGTATTCCTTCAGCCTTCATCCGCTGACCAATAACAACTGGAAAGGCTACTACGTATTCGACAAATCGAATAACCTCTCCGGATTCCTGGTAGTTGCCAACCAGTTTGTTATACTTGACTTCGATGACAAGGGCACTTGGAAAGGATACCTCGTGAAGACCTCTACCAACACCTACAATTATTTCAACCTCCAGGACGAATGGACCCGTGCGTTCTATTGTGAGGACTCCATAGTAGGTTTCAATATTTTCGATGGCACCGGCGAATGGACCGGCACATACGCCAAATAATCTTTCTCGAATTGTTGATGTTTAAAGGGGCTGTCACTTTAGGGTGACAGCCCCTTTCTTATATAGTTTTTAAAGATTGGTCGGAGACGGGTCGGAGACGGGTCGGAGACGGGTCGGAGACGGGTCGGAGACGGGTCGGAGACGGGTCGGAGACGGGTCGGAGACGGGTCGGAGACGGGTCGGAGACGGGTCGGAGACGGGTCGGAGACGGGTCGGAGACGGGTCGGAGACGGGTCGGAGACGGGTCGGAGACGGGTCGGAGAGGGTCGGAGACGGGTCGGAGACGGGTCGGAGACGGGTCGGAGACGGGTCGGACGGGTCGGACCTAGGTCCGACCCGAAAGCAGCTGTTGGGCCAGGAGCTTGATCCTGCCCAGGTCAATTTGCTGCATGCATTTGAAATGGCCTTTCGGGCATTTGCTGTAACCGATCTTGGAGCAGGGTCGGCAACGAAGACCATCCACTTCTACTATTGCGGAGCGCGCAGAAACAGATAACCCTCCCAGTTCACCAAAGTAAGGGTACATCCCAAAAGCCGGTACAGTATTGCCCCAAACTGAAATAATGGGTTTCCGGAAGGCGGCTGCGATATGCATCAAGCCTGTATCATGGGTAATGACCAACTTGGACTTGCGCACCAGGTCGGCAGATTCGTTCAGACTGAACTTACCACAGGCGTTATAGATCTTGATGGGATCAATGGCGGCTATGGCGGAACCATTGTCAGCATCTTCCGGGCCACCCAGCAAAACAATGGGGTGCTCAATAATGGTTGCCAACTCCTTTAATCGCTCGAGCGGAAGTTGCTTGGTTCCCAATGCAGCGCCGATCACCAATCCTATATATCCTACCTGATGGGAAGCGGGAATATCATTAGCCTTCACCTCCTCTTCTGCCGGAATGAAATAATCAAGACCGGCTCCATCATTCTTCACCCCTAAATGCTTCACAGTATCCATATACCGATCAACAATATGAACATTGGGCAGGGTGTTGATCTTAAAATTGGTGTAGATCCATTTGCCGATATTGAGCTTATCGAAACTTCTCGAAGGCACTTTCAAGGCCTGTTTCACTTTCAGGGTGCGTAGATTGTGGTGCAGGTCGATCACCCAATCAAACTGTTCCTCTTGCAGTCCCGCAATAACCGCATCAAGATCATCTTCCAGGTAATGCATCCGGTCAACATATGGATTGGCCTGAAAGATCGGCGCGAATGACTTCTTGGTAAGGTAATGCAGCTCAACGCCCGGCAACTGTTGTTTCAAACAGCGTATGACCGGGGTGGTTAGGACAATGTCCCCTATCGAGGAAAACCTAATGACCAGTATCTTCATTTGATTGTGCTATTTTTTATGGGACACCTGCAGTCAAGGCCCTGCCCCGCTAAAGGCACCAGACTCTTTATTCTTCAACGAAATTCAGGTCCTTGCCAAAAGTTTCTGTGGTCAGTGCTGCAGAGATCAGGGTAATGACCATGATCACCACGGCTGTGATCACACCGCTCTGCACGAAGGAATACGAAGCCTGCAAACCGGTAAACAATAAAGTGATCAGGTTGAGGGAACCCCTTACCATGTTGGGGACTGTTGTGGCCGCAGTGGCCCTCAGGTTGGTCCCAAACTGCTCCGCCGCCATGGTCACAAAAATGGCCCAGAACCCGGTGCCAAAACCCAGCAGTGCACAAGCCCAATACATCTCGTTGGCAGTAGCTCCTTCCAGGTTAAAGAACCAAACCATTCCAATGATGGTCAGTCCGTAAAAAATGTACAGCGCTTTTTTCCGGCTCTTCAAGGCCTGGCTCACAAAACCGATCGCAATATCACCCAAGGAGATCGCTGCATAGGCATACATGATGGACTTGCCCGGATCGATCTCGCCCTGGATGTTCAGGTAACGTGCAAATTCCTTTGAAAAGGTCACCAGTATCCCGATCACAAACCAGGTAGGCAAGCCAATGAGAATACATAACAAATACCGCTTGAAACGGTCGCTGTTATTGAAGAACATGAAGAAGTTACCCTTGCTGACCTCCCTGGCCTGGGTCTCGCGGAACATCCCGGACTCAGCCACTTTGATGCGCAGGAAGAGCAATAGGAATCCTAGTCCCCCACCAATAAAATAACAAGTACGCCAATGGAAGTTCTGTTTCATGAAATAGGCCAGCACGGCACCCGACAGGCCAATACCCGCCACAAGCGAAGTCCCGACCCCGCGCTTATCCTTGGGCAACAACTCACTGACAAGGGTGATCCCTGCCCCCAATTCACCTGCAAGGCCAATGCCGGAAATGAAACGCACCAATGCATATTGGTGGACGGTCTGCACCAGGCCATTGACGATATTACCAAGGGAATACAAGATGATGGAGGCAAAAAGCACACTCAACCTGCCCTTTTTATCCGCCAATACACCCCAGAGGATGCCCCCTATCAGCAGCCCCAGCATTTGCATGTTGATAATGTACAACCCGTCATCCTTGATCTGCGTTTCGTTCAAACCCAGGTCCGCCAGGCTCGGCACCCTGATGATCCCAAAGAGCAGCAGGTCGTAGATGTCTACAAAATACCCCAGTGCCGCTACCAGCACGGCTATGTTAAAGATAGGAGAACGGTTAGCAGTTGACGTGTTCATGGTTGGGTAGATGATGATTCAGGGGATCAGGATTTTGCCTTATTCCTCCCGGTTACCAGTTTCCAGATAACGGGAGCGGTGGTTACCAGCACGATCAGGATAATGATCATTTCAAGGTGCTCCTTCAACTCAAAGCCAAACTGGTTCTTCACCCATATCTGCAGGAAGTGACCAGCAAAGATCATACTGAACACCCAGGCAATACATCCGCTGATATTATAGAAAGCAAATTTCTTCTTATCCATACCTACAATGCCCGCAATGATGGGAGCAAAGGTCCTAACGATGGGTAGGAAACGAGCAAATACTATTGCCCCACCTCCATGCTTGTCATAAAAATCATGGGCTTCATCCAGGTACCTTTTCTTGAAGAAGAAATTATCCTTCCACTTGAACATGGCAGGGCCGATCCTTCTTCCAAACCAATAGCCCACGGTATTCCCGATGACACCTGCAACGGATATCAGGCCCACCAGGATCAGGAGGTCGAGCCACTCATTTTGCAGGTCGCCCAGGCCGAACGACTCGAGGAATTCATGGGCCAGGTTGGTACTGTAAATACCCGCTACAAACAGGAGACTGTCACCCGGCAGGAAGAAACCTGCAAACAAGCCTGTTTCTGCAAATACGATGAAAAGCAACAACCACAACCCACCGTAAACAATATAGAACATCGGGTTCAGCAGGTCTTTCCAGGTGAAGTTTTTATGGAGCTCCACTACCTTTTCTGCGGAAACATCCTGCCACTTGAAACTTGTTGTGTCATGCGCCTCTGCTGTAATGGTAAACGGCTGAACCGTATCAACACTCAGGTCCACATAACCATCCTTGTCTGTGCTCAACGCCTTGCTGCTTCCTCCCTGCGTCAGCACGAAATCCTTTACCGGTGTTTCGTACTGGTTGATCACCCTCACCTTATTCCCTTGCGCCCATACCGTTGCACTGAACAGCCCACCGCACAATAAGATGATAATTGCTATTAGTCCTTGCTTCATCTGCTTCTTTTATTGATTTAACTCTCCAACTCCCCTTCCCATTTGCTCACCACCGTGGTAGCCAGTGCATTACCCAAAACATTGGTCATGCTGCGGAACATATCACAGAAATGGTCAATCGGCAGGATCAGGGCAATGCCTTCTGGCGGGATCCCGAACATGGCACAGGTAGCGGTCACCACCACCAATGATGCCCTTGGCACACCCGCAATTCCCTTACTGGTCAGCATCAGCACCACCAGCATGGTCAACTGCGTTCCGGTATCGAGATGGATACCATAGGCCTGCGCAATGGCCAGGCTCGCAAAGGTCATATACATCATACTGCCGTCCAGGTTAAAGCTATAGCCCAGGGGAAGGATGAAGGAAACGATCTTATCCTTACAGCCAAAACGTTCCAGTTCCTCGGTCAGTTTGGGGAAAACGGCTTCACTACTGGTCGTACTGAAAGCGATCAGCAACGGTTGGGCAATACGCTTCAGGAGTGCGGGCATCCTGTTTCCGAGGATCAGGAACCCAATGGCCAGGAGGATGGCCCAAAGCACGGCAATACCGATCAGGAAGTACAAAAGGTACAGGCCATAGAACTTGAATACCTCCAACCCCTTGACGGCGATCACGGCTGCAATGGCACCAAATACACCCAATGGCGCAAAAGCCATTACATATCCAACCATCTTCAATATGATATGTGCCACCGCATCCAGGGCCTTGATCACCGGTTTGGCATAATCGCCGATAGCCGTAGTAGCAACGCCAAAGAAAATACTGAATACCACCAGCTGCAGGATCTCATTAGTGGCCATCGCTTCTATCACACTCTTGGGGAACACATGCTCCACGAAATTGGCCAGTGAGAAGACCTTGGTCTTGCCGATCAGGTCCTGCGCACCAGAACTGTCTGCATTGCTCAGGTCAATGGCGGCACCGGGCTTAAAGAAGTTCACCAGCACCATACCGATCAACAAACTGGTAAGTGAAGCGGTAATAAACCAGAGCAGCGCTTTTCCCCCTACCCTGCCAACGGTCTTCAGGTCGCCCAGCTTGGCGATGCCTACCACAAGTGTAGAGAATACCAGCGGCGCAATGATCATCTGCACCAATCGCAGGAAGATCGTTGTCAGCAACTTGATATTGGTAGAAAAGCTCTGGATGAATTCCGGGGTCGCATTCTTATTGACGATATACCCTACCAATACACCCAGTACCATAGATACCAGGATATAAAGGGTAAGTCTGTTCTGTTTTGCCATCGTTAGTAGTAGTGTGGTAAAAGAAGGCCGAAAATTCAAAAAAATCCTGAGGCTACCAAAATAATCGACCGAAATTGCCCGCCAATCAAAGTTTACGTGAGGTGAATTAAATAATTATTTATTTTTCGCCCTTCAAAACGCTCAACACATAACCAATAACCACATTATGAGTTTATTCAGAAAGAAATCGCTGTCGCAACTACTTGCTAGCGCAGCTGATTCTGAAAAAGGCCTGAAAAGAACATTGGGGGCTACCAACCTGATAGCCCTTGGTATCGGCGCCATCATCGGAGCCGGTCTTTTTGTGCGTACGGCTGCTGCTGCCGGACAAGCGGCCGGACCAGCTGTTACCCTTTCCTTCGTGATCGCCGCCATTGGTTGCGCTTTCGCTGGTCTCTGTTATGCAGAATTCGCTTCAATGATCCCCATTGCTGGTAGTGCCTATGCCTACAGCTATGTAACCATGGGAGAACTGGTTGCCTGGATCATCGGCTGGGCGCTGATCATGGAATATGCCCTTGGCGCTGCTACCGTATCCATTGCCTGGAGTGAATACCTCAACAAGCTTTTGGGAGGGAGCATCCCCTATGAATGGTGCCACTCGCCCTTCGAAAGCTTTACAGACTCTTCCGGTGTACTGCACCAGGGCATCATCAATGCCCCTGCGCTGATCATCCTTCTGGCCCTTACCATGTTGCTGATCAAGGGTACCCAGGAATCAGCCATGGTGAACGCTATCATCGTATTCATTAAAGTAGCCATCGTAATACTATTCATCGCACTGGGCTGGCAGTTCATCAACCCTGCTAACCATACTCCTTACATGATCCCTGAAGGCACTGCTGCCGTAACCGACCAGGCCGGCAAAGTGATCGCTGATTACTCTGGTGTGTTCAAGCATGGATGGGGTGGTGTACTCGGTGGTGCTGCCATCGTGTTCTTCGCCTTCATTGGTTTTGACGCCGTTTCCACCGCAGCACAGGAAGCCAAGAACCCCAGCCGCGACATGCCGATCGGTATCCTGGGTTCCCTGGCTGTATGTACGGTGCTCTATATCCTTTTTGGTCACGTATTGACCGGTGTGGCCAACTGGCAGGAATTCGTTGACCCTGAAAAAGGTCGCGAAGCTTCTGTTGCCTATGCCATCTCTACCTATATGACCGGGTATGGCTGGTTGTCCACCGCAGTAACCGTGGCCATCCTTGCCGGTTTCTCCTCTGTTATCCTGGTGATGCTGATGGGCCAGAGCCGTATCTTCTACACCATGAGTAACGATGGCCTGATCCCCAAGGTGTTTGGCGACCTGCACCCCAAGTTCAAGACCCCCTATAAGTCCAACTGGATCCTTTTTGTATTCGTTGGTTTGTTCGCGGCTTTTGTTCCGGGACATGTTGCCGGTGACCTGACCAGCTTCGGTACCCTCTTCGCCTTCGTACTGGTGAGTGCAGGTGTATGGATGATGCGCAGGACAGATCCCCATACTGCCCGTCCGTTCAAGACCCCGCTGGTGCCCTTCGTACCGATCATGGGTGTGATCGTATGTTCCGCCATGATCTTCGCACTGGATGCCCAGACCCTGAAGGTTGCCTTCGGCTGGATGCTGGTCGGACTGGTGGTTTACTTCCTTTACAGTAAGAAGAACAGCAAGCTGAACCAGCCAGGCCATAACCCTGGCGAGATCCTGCCTAAGGCAAGTGATTTCGAATAATTCAGCCTTACAGAATGAATATTGCGTCCCGCCAACCAGCGGGACGCATTTTTTTGTGATACTGCCCGTAAAAACTAATTTTGCACACCCCTGAGGGGCACCTTCCCTGAAAAGGGAGATTTACATTAACATCAAATTCCATATAAAGAATGGGCCGCATATTTGAAGTAAGAAAAGCCACCATGTTCGCCCGCTGGGACCGCATGGCCAAACAGTTTACCCGTATCGGAAAAGAGATCGCCATTGCCGTTAAAGCCGGTGGCCCCGACCCCCATACCAACCCTGCCCTACGCCGCTGTATGCAGAACGCCAAGAGCGTTAACATGCCAAAGGACCGTGTGGAAGCCGCGATCAAACGCGCCCAGGGTAAGGAAATGGACAACTTTGAAGAGATCCTTTACGAAGGCTATGGTCCCCATGGCGTGGCCATCCTCGTAGAAACGGCCACCGACAACCACGTACGTACTGTTGCGAACGTCAAGGCTATTTTCAATAAAGGCAATGGAGCATTGGGCAATAGCGGCAGTGTAAGTTTCCAGTTCAAGAAGATGGGTGTTTTCAAACTGAAGCCCGAAGGATTGAATGCTGAAGAAATGGAATTGGAACTGATCGATTTTGGCCTGGAAGAACTGGGTGAAGGAACAGGCGAGAACGGGGAAGAAGTACTGGTGATCCGTTGTGGCTTCACCGATTTCGGTAATATGCAAAAGGCACTGGAAGACAAAGGCCTTACCCCCATCAGTGCCGAAGTGGAATGGATTCCTTCCAACACCGTAGAACTGGATGAGGAAAAAGCACAGGAAGTATTGAAACTGGTAGACAAACTGGAACAGGACGATGATGTCCAAAAGGTGTTCCACAACCTCGCCTGATAAGCGCTTTACAACCGGTCAGATCCTGACCGTTCAAACACGATACCGTCTCTTTTCCGGGCTATTGAAGCCCAAGGTAAGGACCGGGTATCGTGTTTTTTTTATTTCACCATTCATCACCCAAAGGGATATTTAACATTACCAACAGGAAGGGCTGAACGAATATGGCCTAACTTTATACCATGCCCAAACATCCCGTAGTATTGTTCGATGGGCATTGCAATTACTGCAATACCATGGTGAACTGGTGCCTTAGAACGGACGCTAATGACCGGCTCCGTTTTGCCTCCTTACAATCACCGGCCGGAAAGCAACTCCTGCAACAATATGCCATCCCCCCCGACACGGACTCCGTTGTTTTCATTGCTAACGGAAAAGGATATACGCATTCTACCGCAGCTATTGGTATCTGTCGCTACCTCTCCTTCCCGGGTAATATCCTATATGCATTCATCATCATCCCCCGCTTCATCAGGGATCCCTTTTATAAATGGATCGCGCGTAACCGTTACCGTTGGTTTGGCAGGAGGGAAGAATGCCGGATACCCACAGAGAAGGAAAAAAGGAAGTTCTATCAATCGGTTGAAGACCTGGATTTATAGATCAGCGGCAGGCTCCACCCCCGCTGTACGGAAAGGTATCGCACCAAAACGATCACCAGGATACTAATGACCTCATTAGCCCCGGAGAACAGGTCAAGTTTTCCCAACAACAGGTATACGATCCCCCCACTCATGCTGGCCAATGCATAGATCTCTTTCCTGAACAACATGGGCACTTCATTCACCAATACGTCCCTGATCACGCCACCAAAGCAACCGGTCATGATGCCAAGTGCTATGGCAACTCCCCCTGTATAATGATGGGCGATCCCCTTTTCGATCCCCGCAATTGTAAACAAGCCCAACCCAAGCGCATCGAAGAGGAACATCAGCCTGTTCATCTTCTTCAGGTAAGAGCCGAAGATCATGGAGGCAATTCCTGCCAGAACGATCACCCATAACACCACATTATCGCGCAACCAGGCCACCGGAAGGTCATCGATAAGGATATCCCTTAAGGTACCACCGCCAATAGCCGGCACGAAGGAAAGGATCAGTACACCAAAGGGATCCATCTCATGCTTCATGGCAGCGAAGGCCCCGGAGACCGCAAAGGCAAAGGTCCCGGCCAGCTCTATCAGGGGGAAATAGTTCATGCAATAAAAATAACCAGAATCCGAGAGAACCACTCATCATTACCCGATGGATCATGATGGGCTATTCTGTACTTTTAGTTCAACACATCCCATTTATACAACCAATGAACATGAACCGGATCAAAGGAAAAACCCTCGTCACCGCGATCCTGCTGACGCTTGGATTAAACGCAAGAGCCCAGCACGAGGAAATGATAAGGAAGATCTACGCAGAACAACTGAATCACAGTGAAGCCTATACGAATCTTGGATTCCTCTGTAAGAAGATCGGTAACCGCATCACCGGTTCCCCGCAAGCGGCGAAGGCTGTCAGCTACACCAGGGAACTGATGGAGCAATACGGTTTCGATACGGTTTACCTGCAGCCCATGAAGGTTGGGTTCTGGACGAGGAATGGCAAGGAAAAAGTGACCATGAAAGTAGAAGGGAAACCGGCGATACAATTGAATGCCCTGGCGCTTGCGAATACGCTGGGAACCGGACCTGGAGGTGTTGAGGCCGAAGTCCTGGAAATAGCCCACATCAGGGAACTGGAAAAATTAGGTGAGGCCGCTGTAAAGGGTAAGATCATTTTCATCAATGGCAAGTTCAACCAGGAACTGATCAACCCCATGCAGGCCTATGTAGAAGTGGGCAGTCAAAGAAGTTATGGTCCGCACGAAGCTGCCAAACTCGGCGCCGCAGGTGTAGTGATCCGTTCCCTTTCCATCAACCAGGATGACCAGCCCCATACCGGTTACACCTTTGTGGACCCCAAAGGCAGGACCGTCCCTGGACTCGCCTTGAGCACCAATGATGCCGACCGCCTGGAACTGGCTTTGAAAGGCAATAAAAAGGTGAAGCTGCACCTGCAATACAGTGCCGGGGTGAAAGACTCCGTGACCACCTACAATGTGATTGGAGAGATCAGGGGCAGTAGCGATCCCAACACGATCATAGCCGTGGGTGGCCACCTCGATTCCTGGGATGTTGGTGAAGGTGCCCATGATGATGGCGGGGGCTGTATGCAGGCAATTGAAGTAGGCCGCACCTTCCGCAAGTTGGGCATCAGGCCCAGGCATACCCTGAGGGTGATCCTATTCATGGATGAGGAGAACAATGGCACCGGCAGCATCACATATGCCAATGCAGTAAAACAACGCAAGGAAAGGCACCTTGCAGCGTTGGAATCAGACCTGGGCGTATTTACCCCGGCCGGATTCAGTTTCGACAATGATGACCCTAAGGTTTGGGAAAAGATCAGGTCGTGGGCAAAATATTTCGAACCCTATAACCTTTATCATTTCAAGAAAGGCTTCAGTGGCGAGGACATCGCTATCCTAAAGGAGAATACCGGCCTGCTGATCGGTTTCCAGCCCGATCCCCAGCGGTACATGAAATACCACCATACCCACTGGGATACTTTTGAAGCCGTGGACCGGCGGGAATTGGTCCTCGGGGCTGCAGCGATCACTGCACTTTTATACATCATCGACCAGGATGGCCTGTAAAACAAATCGCCCGGCAACTGCCGGGCGATCTTATTAAAACGAATTCATTTTATTACTCAGCCATCATCTCCCTTACCACATCGATCACATCCTCGGTATTGGGCTTACTGAAATAATCGCCGTCGCTTGCATAGGCGGGGCGATGGGCCTTGGCAGTAAGGGTGCGCGGGGCCACATCCAGCCAGCGGTAACCACCCTGTTCCTCCATCACCTTATTGAACATATAGGCTGCAGCACCACCTGGAACATCTTCATCCACAAACAGGATCCTGTTGGTCTTCTTCAGCGACTCCAGGATCTTGTGACCAAGGTCGAAAGGCAGTAAGGTCTGTATATCCACCACCTCGCAGCTAACGCCCAATTTGGCGAGCACCTCCGCTGCTTCCATCACGATCCTCAAGGTTGAGCCATAGGACACCAGGGTGATATCATTTCCTTCCCTGATCACTTCCGGCATACCCAGGGCTACTTTATACTCCAGCAGGTTGGTTGGCAATTTCTCCTTGAGACGGTAACCGTTCAGGCACTCGATCATCAGGGCGGGGTCATTGCTTTCCAGCAGGGTATTGTACATACCGATCGCCTGTACCATGTTACGCGGCACACAAACATACATGCCACGCAGGGAATTGACGATCATGCCCATGGGTGAGCCACTATGCCATATCCCTTCCAGCCTGTGTCCGCGGGTACGAACGATCAATGGGCAGGACTGGATACCACCGGTCCGGTATTGAAGGGTGGCCACATCATCGCTCAGGGGCTGCAAGCCGTACAACAGGTAATCCAGGTACTGGATCTCAGCGATGGGCCTTAACCCACGCAAGGCAGCACCTATTCCCTGGCCCATGATGGTCAACTCACGGATACCTGTATCCGAAATGCGCTGGTCACCATGCTTGGCTTGAAGGCCCGCAAAGCCCTGGTTAACATCACCGATAAAACCAACATCCTCACCAAAGGCAATGACCTTCGGGTTGGTGGTGAACAGCTGGTCGAAATAGCGGTTGAGGATCTCGTAGCCATTCAGCATGGAAGCTTCCGCCTCGTAATGGGCAGGGACAGCCTCTACCTTCAATGCGCTTTTCGGTCCTGTTGTATAGAGATCTGAATTGTACAACTCAGCATTGGTAGCTTTCAATTCCTGGTAATAATCCCTCAGCCAGAAGGCAGCATCATGGTTACCCGCCAGCAACAGCGCCTGGTGCAATGTATGCATCACATCACGGCGCATGGGCTCCTTGTTGGACTGCAACTTGTTGGCCAGTGCCAGCAAGGCTTCAGCTTTATCAGGCAAGCTGCTGGAAAGGGAACTGATCAGTTCAACCACCCTGCTGACTTGCTGCTTGATGGGTTCCTGGTAGGTAGACCAGGCCCTGTTCTTCGATTCCCTCACCAACTCCTTGGCTTTGATCTCGATATCGTTCAGCTCTTCCTCACTGCTGAGGTCATTGGCCAGGATCCACTCCCTGAACTTGCGGATACAATCGAACTCCCGCTCCCATTCCAGGCGCTCTGGGCTCTTATAACGCTCATGGCTACCCGAAGTGGAATGTCCCTGGGGCTGGGTGATCTCCTCCACATGGAAGATAGCAGGGGTATGGGTATCCCTTATCTTCTGGATGGCAACCTCCAGCACTTCGATCATGCCGGCATAATCCCATCCTTTCAGTTTATAGATATCCAATCCATTGGTACCGTCTTTTTTCTGGAAGCCTTTCAGCACCTCCGAAATGGAGCCTTTGGTGGTCTGGTATTTTTTGGGCACTGAAATACCATAGCCATCATCCCAAACGAAGATGGCCAGGGGTACCTGCAGTACGCCGACGGCATTCACCGCTTCCCAGAAATGTCCTTCAGAAGTGGAAGCATCCCCAATGGTGCAGAAGCAGATCTCGTTACCCCTGTCAGAAAGTTCGGGGAAGGAATGCAGTTGCTCCACATTCCGGAAAACCTTAGACGCAAATGCCAGTCCTAGGGCCCTGGGCATCTGTCCTGCCGTGGGGGCTATATTGCTGCTGATGTTCTTCCTGTTGGCCAGGTCAACCCATTCACCATCCGGGGTTACATTGGGGGTGGCAAAATGGGAGTTCATCTGCCTGCCCTTGCTAAAGGGATCATGGGCCTGATCGGGATTGGCATACAACTGGGCAAAGAACTGCTCCACCGTAGCCTGGCGAGACGCGAACACGAAGGTCTGGTCGCGGTAATAACCAGCCAGGAAATCCCCGTTCCGGAAGAATTTTGCCGCCGCGATCTGGGCTACTTCCTTGCCGTCGCCAAAAATGCCAAACTTAGCCTTACCTGTCAGCACTTCCTTTCGGCCTGTTAAACTCGCCTCGCGGCTTTCACAGGCCATCTGGTAATCACGGAGTACCTCGTTCCTGAAGCGGTCGAAACTCAGCTTTTCGGAAGCAAGCAGATCGTTTTCCATTAGATTTTCCATGCGGCAAAACTAATGGAATTTGCCATGATGCGAACAATCGTTAGCCCCCATTAAACCTTTTTAATGGCCAGGGGTCAAAAATGTTATTAACAAGTTGATAACTGATTAAATTTCAATGTTTAACCAAAAGATTGTTATTTGTACCGGAAACAGGAGGGAAATTCAACACAATAGCTAAATTTGTTAAGCGTTAAGAGGCGTATGAAATTGAAAAGAGCCCTATTCTTACTTGGTTTCTGTACCGGCACCTTCATAGTGAAGGCGCAGCAACCTGCTGTTGCAAATGACCCATTGGGCATTGCTTCCACCCACGATTTTGGCAGGATCCAGCAAGGACGACCGGTCACCTACAGTTTCCCCCTTACCAATAACGGAAAGGACACCCTCAGGATAGAGAATGTGGCCGCAAGTTGTGGCTGTACCACCCCCCAGTGGTCAAGGGACCCGATCCTTCCCGGTGGCAAAAGCCTGTTGACGGTTGGCTACAATGCCGCAGCGGAAGGGGTTTTTGAGAAATCCATCACCCTGTACTACAATGGAGGGAAGACAAGGACGGTCTATATCAAGGGAGAAGTGACCAAGGCCACGCCCTCAGTTCCGGCAAACAATTCTGTTCAACTATTAAAACAAATCAATCAATAAATAATAAACTTGAATAGCATGAAAAAAATCATCTTATCCCTGTTCGCTGTGATCATCAGCGCCGCCTTATTCGCCCAGGCCAAGAAAGCCGATGAACTCGTAAAATTTGCAGAAACGAAATATAATTTTGGCAAGATCAAGCAGGGTGTTCCTGTAAACCATGAATTTGCCTTCACCAATATTTCCAACGCTCCTGTGGTGATCGAGAATGCAACTGCCAGCTGCGGTTGCACCACCCCGGTTTGGCCACAGCAGCCTGTTGCCGGCGGCAAGGGCAATAAGGTGACTGCTGGTTTCAATGCAGCAGCTCCTGGTCCTTTCGAAAAGACCATCTTCGTGAAAGTAGCCGGCACCCAACAACCCCTGGAACTGAAGATCATCGGTGAAGTGCTGACTGCAGAACAATATGCCAAATACGAAGCCGAAAAAGGCACCAAGAAATCCGGAAAATAATTACCCGTCATAATTCATTATCAACCGCCATCACCCAAAGGTTTTGGCGGTTTTTTATTGCCTTCGCCAATGACTGTGGTTTATTTAGTAACTTAAAGGAAATAGCTTCCTATGGACATAAAAGGATTCCTGCAATACCTCGACACACTCAAAGTACAACCCGGCACCAGCATCTCCCTCAAGAAGGATTTTGAAACGGATTATGACCATAAAATGCTGTCCAAGGAAGAAGGCGCGGAATTGCTGACCTGGGGTATCAATAGCCTGGCCGAAATGCAGGACAAACTTTATGCCCACAACCAGTACAATGTATTGATCGTACTGCAGGCAATGGATGCAGCCGGTAAGGACAGTGCCATCAAGCATGTGATGTCGGGACTTAATCCGCAAGGCGTCAATGTTACCAGCTTCAAGACCCCATCCTCAACGGAGTTGGACCATGACTATTTGTGGCGACACTACCTGGCCCTTCCGGCAAGGGGGAATATCGGCATCTTCAACCGTTCGCATTATGAGAATGTACTGGTCACCAGGGTTCATCCAGAGTACATACTGAACGAAAACCTGCCAAGCGTCAACAAGGTAGAGGATATCACAGAAGAGTTCTGGGAGAAGCGCTACAAGCAGATCAACCGCTTTGAAAAGACGCTTGCTGAAACGGGCACCGTGATCCTTAAATTCTTCCTGCATGTTTCGAAAAAGGAGCAGAAGAAAAGGTTCATCGAAAGATTGGATGACCCGACCAAGAACTGGAAATTCTCCCTTGGCGATATCGAGGAAAGGAAATACTGGAAGGAATACATGAAAGCCTATGAAGATGCCCTGAGCGCCACTTCCACCAAGTACGCACCTTGGTACGTACTACCCGCTGATGATAAGTGGTTCACCAGGCTCTGCCTCGCGGGTATCATTCACCAGGAATTTAAAAAACTGAATATCGACTACCCTTCCATTTCCCCCGAACAGAAAGCCAAACTGGAAGAAGCCAAAAAACGCCTGATGGCGGAAGAAGATTAAAATACCTTAACAGCTCATTATAAATAATTCCCAGCAGCAACTTCTCACGAAAGTCCCGCAGGGAATTATCATTTTCGTTTATTCATAGACGTAGGCCAAACATCTCATTCGCCGAAGCTTTAGTGTAGAAGGGCCGCCCCCTCCTAACGAGTCGAAAGGGCATCCACATCCCCACACCCCCACATCTTCTCATCTCCACATCCAACCCACCGAAGCAATAGCGAAGGCAGTTCCCGCTCATTCCCCTGTCTCCTCCAGCACAGACCTTTCATGATGGCGGATGGTCCAGTTGGGTGTATAGTAAAAGAACAGGCGAACCGTGTGGTTCTTATCGTATTGGTAACCGGAACTCTTCTGCTGGTACACCAGCATGTAACCGAAGTCCATGCTCATCACTTTCGACAGGTTTTGTTTCATACCAAGGAACAGGCGGTTCTGGTCGAAAGTATTGTACACAATGTCCTTCCCGAACTGCACCAGCAGTTCATCAGCCAGCACCAGGGAAGGTGCTTTGGGATTGCTGAATACCGGGAAGGTAAAACTCAACAGATACCTGACCCGGTTGGAAAAACCCCACTGGTCTGACTTCTCCCCATCGATCAATTTCTGGCGCCAACGCTGTTCATTCCTCAAGCGGTTCAATACACTAACCTTTCCCCATTTGCTGCTCACCTGTGCCTGCTGGTAGATCCTGTTCTCATTGGTGAACAGGAAATCATCTGCCGCCGCACTGGCCAGCCACATATGGCCATAGCCACCTACCAGCGTAAAATTCTTCTTCACCCAGTAATTGGCCCCGAATCGGATGAAATAAAAACTGGGATCCTTGATAAAGTCGTTCCGGCGGATATGAAGGTCACCCACTATGCCCCATTTATCAGAGACCCTGGCCAGGGTAT
Organism: Flavihumibacter rivuli; assembly: GCF_018595685.2. Classification (NCBI taxonomy): domain Bacteria; kingdom Pseudomonadati; phylum Bacteroidota; class Chitinophagia; order Chitinophagales; family Chitinophagaceae; genus Flavihumibacter; species Flavihumibacter rivuli. Next base: position 294,485 of record NZ_CP092334.1, on the reverse strand, counting down.
TGATACTGGTCCAGAACTGCACCTGCTGGTTTACCTCCTTTTCTGCCTGCTGGGCAAATAAGGGAACTGTAATGACCAAACTGCTGTAAAGCAGGAACAGGAGTGTTATAACCTTCCTCATGTTGGTGCTAGAAGATTTTTAAAGGACTACTAAAACCTATACTGATGCGACTGGTATTCTTATCCACCGATGCAAAGTTCGTTTCTGCATACCCGGTGTAGTCATAGGAGCGCCATACATAGTTCAAAAAGAACTTCAGGTTCAGGTCATTGAAAGGCATATACTCAACAGTAGGAATAAGGCCCCATGAGGTCCTTAGCTTGCTATCTGCATTCGGGTCAGGATTACCATACCAATAGGCATCACTCACCATACCAACCAGGGAAAGATTTACCCTGGGATGAATGAGATAATCAAGTTTCAGCCAATGCTCTACATAGCGAACATCACTGGCCGCATAACTAAATATATCATCAGGAATAATCGAGGAAACGATGGTTTTCCTGTCAAGGTCCTCATCACTCCATTTGAAGTCATAGGTGGCCTGGAACTTTTCCAGGTTCAACTGGTTACCCAGCGCGATATAATGCATATACTTCCCGCTAGCCTCCTGGAACGCACTGTAACTCCAAAGGGTGGTGAACTTTTTTCCGCCAAAACTTCCCCTCCAGTTCAAAACAATTGCTGAAGGGAATTTCGCTTCCTCAACACCGGGCACCTGTCCATATAATTCATCGAAAGACTTGGTACGGGAATTCAACCATTGTACGGTAAAAGAATGCTGGTCATTTACCGCATAACTGGCCTGTACGCCGGTAAGGAAGTTATCAGCGTATTCCACAATATCGTTGTACTCATAGATATCAATGGGATTGAGATCGAATTCATAACCACCCCAGTCGGCACACATCTTACCTGCTGCGATACTCCATTTCTTACTTAGCTCAATACCGATATAGGCCATATCTGTGGAACGGCTCAGGTTATCCACCGACTGCGGCTCCACATCCCTGGTATAGCGATCGCGGAAGCGGAAGGAAACCTTCTCATGCACCTTACCCCTGATCTCCAGGCGAAACTGGTTCATGGCAAACCTGGACTCCGTATGTTTCCCGTCCTCAAATTCATTACGCTGGGCAAACTGCATATTGGCGATCATGTCAACATTCTTCAGCAGTTTAGCCTTATCAACAGGAATAATGGGCTTGAAATAATTGGTTGAGGTATCTGTTTGTTTTTGTGCCATGATAGCACCACCCAAACAGATACCCACTACTACTAATAATAGTTTTGGCATCCTTTCAAAATAAGCAGTTACAAAATAATTGAACCGATCAGGAAACCAACAGCTATGGCGGTGGAAACCGCTACCAGCCCCGGGATCATGAAACTGTGGTTGATCACATATTTCCCGATCTTGGTGGATCCTGTACGGTCAAAATTGATCGCTGCTAACAGAGTAGGATAACCAGGCAAAACAAAATCACTGTTCACCGCCGGGAATACGGCAATGAGTGTTGGATTAGCCAGTCCCAGCGTAAGCCCCAACGGCATCATGGTCTTGGTGGTAGAGGCCTGGCTGAACATCAGGGCACCCATCACAAATACGGCAATGGCGAAGGTCCAGGGCTGGGCCTGAACGATACCACCTAATGCATGCTTGAGTCCTGCTTCATTATGGGCCATAAAGGTGGAACTCATCCATACCACACCAAAGACGGAAACCACGGCTGCTGCCATGGAGGTGAACAAGCTGGCCTTTGTCACCTGGGCTGGTGTTGTTTTGGTAAGCAGCATCATGAAGGCGGCTGCGGACAAGGTAACCATTTCGATGATCGTTCCCATTTTCAGGGAACCATCAGCACGGACTGCGAAATTTTCCGCACCGGTGCCAACATTGGGAATAAGGGAAGGGAATGCCCCAAACATGATGATGAGCAGGATGGCAATGCCGAAGATCAAAACCGAAAGTTTTGCCCCCGGCTTTATCTCTTTTTCTGCAGACTGTTCACCTGATTTTCCTTTGCCTTCGATCCAGGCACGGAACTCGGGATCCTTCATGTGTTCCTGGAACTCGGGATCATCTTCCAGGTTCTTGCCCATGCGCATCACGGCAAATGCCCCCGCAAGGGTACCAATGATACCGGCAGGGATACAAACCTTCATGATATCGAGGGAAGCCCCGGGGTAAACGAGTATGGCAGCAAGCGCTGCCGTTGCCGCACTCATGGGGCTGCCTGTCAAGGCAAGGTGGGAAGCCACCACTGAAATACTCAATGGCCGCTCCGGCCTGATGCGCTTCTTGGCCGACACTTCCGAAATGATGGGCAATAGGGAATAAACGATATGGGCCGTTCCCGCAAAAAGGCAAAGGAAGAAGACCGTAAAGGGGGCTATAAACGTGATCTGCGAAGGGTTGCTGCGGATGATCTTTTCGGCTACCCCTACCAGGTAGTCGAGACCACCGGCCGCCTGTAAGGCAGCCGCAGTGGTAACAATTGCCAGGATGATCAGCATTACATCCAGGGGCGGGTCAGTCGGCCGCATTTTAAATAACAGCACGAAAATGAACAGGCCGATCATGCCCATCACGCCGAGCCCGATACCCTTCATCCGGGAACCAATCAGGATCATGGCCAGCAATATGATGAATTCTATCCAGACCATTACTCTTGTTTAAAATTTGAAGAAGATATCCTGCAATTCTTTTTGCTTCCTGGTCTTTGACAAAGCCAGCATGAGCAATACCCGTGCTTTTTGCGGATTCAGGTCATCTGAAACGATGGTACCCAATTCCTTGTCATTGATCTCATCTTCCAGCACCACCCTTCCGGAAGGGCAACGGGTAGAACGACAAACCACCACACCGGCCGCAACAGCGCGTTTCACCGCATCCATAAAGGCCTTGTTGAAATTGCCGTTACCCACGCCGGCGATCACGATCCCGTCAACTTTCTTGGAAACCAGGTAATCGATATAATCAGCAGGCGCATCGGCATACATGTACACTATTTCTACCCTTGGCAGTTTGGTATTGTTATCGATCTTGACCGGTGATGCAGGTGATACCTCACGTAGTGAAACGGAATAATATTCCACCTTACCGTCATATACCTGGCCGATCGGTCCGGTATTGGGGGAAGCAAAGGCGTTCACTTTTGTCGTGCTGATCTTGGTAACATCACGGGAATCAAAGATCCCTTCATTGAAGGATACCAGCACTCCCCTGCCAGCACTCTTAGGGTTAGCCGCCACGGTAATGGCATCATAAAGGTTCTTCGGGCCGTCGGCACTGATGGCCGTTGCAGGACGCATAGATCCGGTCAACACCACAGGATTGGGATAATTGATCGTCAGGTCAAGGAAATAGGCAGTCTCTTCCTGGGTATCCGTTCCATGGGTGATCACCACGGCATCAGCTTCCTTGTTCTTGAAAATATCATTAATGCGCACGGCCAGTTTCTTCCAGATCTCGATGGACATGTCCTGGCTGCCTACCGAAGCGATCTGCTCCCCGGAAATGTCAGCGATCTTTTTTGCAGCCGGAATAGAACTAAGCAGGTCATCTACATTCAGTTTTCCTGCAGTATAACCGGCACGGTCAGCCGCAGCACCTGTACCGGCAATGGTTCCACCTGTCGCAAGGATAATGATCTTCGGTTTGGTTTGCGCGCTGGTTATGAGCACCGAACAAACTGCTAGAATGAATACAACTATCTTTTTCATATTGTCCTGGTTTTAGGGTTTTACTGATTGATGAATTTGGGGTTGATCAGGTTCTCTATGGAATAGATCTCATCCCATTTGTCCTGCGTGATCAGTTTCCTTTCCTGCACCACGATCTGGTGTACCGATTTACCGGTCTTCAATGCTTCCTTGGCGATACTGGCCGATTCCTCATAACCCAATATGGGGTTCAGCTGCGTAACAATACCGATACTGTTCATCACCATCTCCCTGGTCCTTTCTACATTGGCGGTAATACCATCCACGCATTTGGTGCGCAGCATATGGCAGGCCTTGGTGATGTATTCGAGGGAGGTGAACAAACTGAATCCGATCACCGGTTCCATCACGTTCAATTGCAATTGACCGGCCTCTGCCGCCATGGTAATGGTAAGGTCAGCTCCGATCACATAGAAGCAGGTCTGGTTCATGGCTTCGGGGATAACCGGGTTTACCTTACCCGGCATGATGGAAGAACCCGGCTGCATGGGCGGCAGGTTGATCTCGTTCAAGCCGCAACGCGGACCGGAACTCAGGAGGCGAAGGTCATTGCAGATCTTGCTCAGTTTAACGGCACAACGCTTCATGGTGCCGCTCAACTGCACATAAGCGCCCGTATCATAAGTGGCTTCGATCAGGTCATGGGCCAGCACTACCGGTATGCCGCTGATCTGCTTCAGGTGGGCCACACATTTCTCGGCATAGCCCTGTGGAGCATTCACTCCGGTACCGATGGCAGTAGCACCCATATTCACTTCACGGATCAGGGATTGCACTTCCTGCATGCGCGAAACATCTTCACCAATGGTAGTGGCAAAGGCATTGAATTCCTGGCCCAGGGTCATGGGCACGGCATCCTGCAACTGGGTGCGTCCCATCTTCAGCACCTTGTCGAATTCCTTGCCCTTCTTCCCGAAGGACTCCTGCAATTGCTTCAGGGCATCTATGAATACATTGATCTTCAGGTAAAGTGCCAGCCGGAAAGCCGTGGGATAAGCGTCGTTGGTGGACTGGCTGCAGTTCACATGGTTATTGGGATGGAGGTGCTCATAAGCCCCTTTGGGATGGCCTAATTTTTCCAGGCCAATATTGGCGATCACTTCATTCACATTCATGTTGCAGGAAGTACCGGCACCGCCCTGGATCAGGTCGCTGATGAACTGGTCGAGGTATTTGCCGGCGATCAGTTCATCTGCAGCAAAACAAATGGCATCGGTCACTTCCTTGTTCAAAACGCCGCAATCATGGTTAGCCAGTGCTGCGGCCTTCTTCACATAACCAAAGGCCTTTATGAAAAGCGGCTCCTTGGAAATGGGAATCCCGGTGATATCGAAATTCTCCAGGGCCCTTAGGGTTTGCACCCCATAATATTTGTCATTAGGTATCTCCTTTTCGCCAAGGAAATCATGCTCTTTCCTGAATCCGGTAGTCATAAAGATTTTTTTGAGTAGTAATCGGGGATTAAAGTCAATATTCACCCTAAGCAGAGCCGCCCAATATTTGGTTTCCGTGGGTATGGAAGGATTGAAGAAACCCCCTCACCAAAAAAGGGATTTCCATACAATTTAGAGATATTAATAATATTAAATTGCGGACTTAACAGTTAAAAGGATGAGGAAGTTTAACCGGAAACACAGCATTTTCCAAATTTCCCCAGTAGTATTGACCAGGGAAAATGGCCCCTGGAATACGTCTAACTATTGGGAAGGATGAAATAGCCATTAACTGTCAGCCCTTGGGGCAATGCCATTCATGCAACAGTCCCTCCTTTCAAAACCTATATTCTTTAGCTTTGCGCCATGTTAACCATTAGTAAGCGTGGGCAGGCCATGCCTCCCTCCCCGATCAGAAAGCTTGTCCCCTATGCGGAAGCAGCCAAGAAGAAAGGCACGAAAGTGTACCACCTGAATATCGGCCAGCCCGACATTGAAACGCCCAAAGCCATGCTGGACGCGGTTCGCCATGCCGATTTCAAAGTACTGGAATACAGCCACAGCGCCGGTAACGAGAGCTACCGCCGCAAACTCGTAGAATATTACCATAAGGTTGGCATCACTGTCAACCACAACCAGATCATCGTCACCACCGGTGGTTCAGAAGCCATCCTCTTTGGCTTTATGGCCTGCCTTGACCCGGGCGATGAAGTGATCATCCCCGAACCCTTCTATGCCAATTACAATGGCTTCGCCGTTTCCGCCGGCGTGATCGTGAAACCCATCACCTCCCATATCGATAACGGCTTTGCCCTGCCGCCCATCGAGGAATTTGAGAAGGCCATCACGCCCAAAACCAAGGCCATTGTGGTGTGCAACCCCAACAACCCCACTGGTTACCTCTACAGCAGGGAAGAAATGGAAGTGCTGAAGCAGATCATCCAGAAGCATAACCTCTTCCTGTTTGCGGATGAGGCCTATCGTGAGTTCTGCTATGCAGGCGAGCATTTCAGCGCCATGCAGCTGGAAGGCGTGGACAACCATGTGGTGTTGATGGATACCATCTCGAAGCGCTACAGCGCCTGTGGCGCCAGGATCGGCGCCTTTGTTACCCGTAACCAGGAATTGCTGGATGCTGCCATGAAATTTGCGCAGGCCAGGCTGAGCCCTCCCGGCTTTGCCCAGATCGCAGCCGAAGCGGCCATCGACCTGCCCGACAATTATTTTGATGCCACCAAGGCAGAGTACCAGAAGCGCAGGGATGTGCTGGTGAGCCGCCTGAATGCGATGCCCGGCGTATTCTGCCCGAACCCCGGCGGCGCCTTCTATGCCATGGCCAAGCTGCCCATTGACGATGCCGACAGGTTCTGCCAGTGGCTGCTGGAATCATTTAGTTATGAGGGCCAGACCGTGATGCTGGCACCGGCAACCGGCTTCTATGGCACCCCCGGACTGGGCAAGCAGGAAGTTCGCTTGGCCTATGTGTTGAATGCGGAAGCGATCAATGCGGCCATGGATGTGCTGGAGAAGGCATTGGAAGCCTATCCCGGCAAACTAGCCTGATCGGTGCGCTTTTTTAGGGGTTTTCGCAATACAGCAAAGAAAGATTCTTTTAAACCCCATCGGGGTCTCCCGGAGGGGACCCCGATGTCTTTTTTATGGCCCTACAATTGGCAACTACTTTCAAATAAACCCTGGTAATTACTCAATCCATTCTACACCCACGTACCGCGGATCTTTTTACCTCAGCAGGGTCTCCCGCAGGGGACCCTGATGAATGGTTGGGTGAATATTCATCGGGGAATCTTGAAGAGTACCACTATGGATTGAAATGATTTGGCTCCCCGTCGCCCCCGTTGTGTCTTATGACCAACGGGTAGTTGGAAGATGAGCTTAGCTATTGGATATATAAACTATTTCTCCTTTTATACATCGGGGTCCCCTTCGGGAGACCCCGCTGGGGTTAAAATAAATGCGGGTACACCGTAGCTCCCGGAGAGGACCCCGATGTATTTTTTATGGCCCTACAATTGGCAACTATTTTCAAATAGACCCTGGTAATTACTTAATCCATTCTCTCCCCACGTACCGCGGATCTTAATTTAAAGATTTGGTAACCCGTCCAACCCTTTCCCCCAACCCGGAATACTTCAATTTTGCCCAGTGCCTGAACCCAACAGATCATCACCAGCTTTAATATAATGCCCACTAAGGGGGTATGCAAGCAATCGTTGAGGCCTTCCGTTTCCACGGAAGGCATTTTCTTTGTAGCGCAATGCGCTCACCAGAAAAAATTCTAAAAATCTTTTCATCATTTCCCCTCCATTCTCTATTTTTGCGTCCCGTTTGGCGAGGTAGCTCAGTTGGTTAGAGCGTCGGATTCATAACCCGGAGGTCACGGGTTCAACTCCCGTCCTCGCTACAAATACAAAGCCCGCTCATTGAGCGGGTTTTTTTTATACTTTGCAATTCACTTCTTCGAACAATCAAGTTATTGTTTTAAATAAGGCATCAACTCTTTCAACCACACTTCGTAACCATCAGCATTAAGATGAAGAAAATCCCCAGGATGATACTTTTCATTCAAGCCATTCTCATCACCTAGTTTTGAAAAGACATCAACGTAGACCGCATCATTCTGCTCGGCTGCCTTACGATAGAATTCATTGGTTTTGATGATCAAGGGAGACAAGGGCTGTTTGGTGCCTTGCACCAGGTTTGAGGTCGGGAAAATACTATTGATTACAACTTTAATTGAAGGCTGCAACGACTTTGCAACCCTTATCAACTGAACAATTTTTTCATTAAGATATTCAGGCGATTTCCCTTTTGCAAGATCATTAATACCTACTTCTATTATCAATGTTCTGGTACTATCGGAAATAACATCAGGAAGCCTATTGATCACCCCCTGGATCACATCACTTCCTATACCCCTGTTTTTCACATTAGGGTTACCACATGCCTCTGCCCATTCGAAATATTGGACATGACTATTGCCGATGATTACGACCTGGTTGTTGTGGTTCGGGAGTCGCTTTAACAGTGCATCGCGTTGTAACCTAAAACTTACTGTTTCCCAATCGGGATTGGCATACTCTTTAACTTTTCTTGAAGCAATTTCTGAAACTCGCTTGTAGTTCCAGCTAATAAAAATGAGGTTGATTAATAATGAAAGGGCTAATAATACTCTCACGGCTAAGGTTTTTGGACTACAAAAATATCATGGGGCCATTTTCCCTAAAATACCCTATTCGTGCTAGTTAAATTTTTTACCGCCGAAATTTTGAATTTTACAACATGTATGGATTATTTTCCGTGAAAACACGAATCTAATCTTATCATGAACAATTGGTCAAAACGCTGAAAAAACATTAATCCAAAACTTTTAATACCAAGAATTACTCTTTGGTAAACTCCCTGCAAAACCGCCCTCAACAATCCCAAGGCCATTGGGTATTTCCCATAATTAAACCTCTCTCAACAAAATATCACCGAAGGAGCTCCGTTTTTTACCTGTGTGAAATTGCCGGACAGGCAGGACAAGTTTTCATAGAAAGTGTACCAAAAAGGGTCAATGGAGTTAAATCCACTGACCCTTTTTATTACTTATGGCTGCCTGCCGCCAATCTTTGATCCTGTTGAAAAAAGGATATACTAACCCCAATACCTAAACGCCCTTTATCATTTCTTCTCGATGTGTAAGCCAAACTCCTCCATCAGGTGAATACCGTACTCCCGTATGGTATGGATGATCCTGATGGACTCCTGCCCCCTCGGGGTCAGGGAATATTCTACCTTGGGCGGCACCACGGGATACACTTTTCGCTCTACAAAACCCTCGGCCTCCAATTCCCTCAAGGCCTGGGTCAGCATCTTATGCGTCACCTTGGGCATGGTCTTTTTCAATTCCCCATACCGCAGCGTCTTGTCCTTCAGGCGCCACAGGATAGGCATCTTCCACACCCCACCGATCCTGTCCATGGCAAATTCTACCGGGTTATAGTACACTTTGCCGTTATAAATGAACTCAGGCATTCCTTAATAATTTGATTTTCAAGATACTTTCCTAAAAGGAAGTATTATACTTATGAGATACAATAATCTTTTTGGGAATGTATGCGCCAAATTTACCAAAAGAAACAACTAAAACTTTATCACCATGAGCGCAGCTATCAACACCCTCGATGCAGGCAAACCCAAAAGGATCGCCCTTATCGCCGCCAATGCTTCTACCAGCCAGCAAACCGGATGGCCTATCGGCTTCTGGTGGGCCGAACTTACCCATCCCTATTGGGAATTCAGGGAGAAAGGCTATGCGGTAGATATCTTCTCCCCCGAAGGTGGCGCCCTGCAGGCCGACGGCTTCAGTGACCCCGAACACGAGAGCGGCTATTCCGCCCACGACCTGGTCTCCCTTGGGTTCAAACACTCCCCCTCCCATGCCCAACTGTTGGAACAAACCCGTCCCATCAGCGAGATCAATATCAACGACTACGATGGTGTTTTCCTGACCGGCGGCCAGAGCCCCATGTACACTTTTATCAACAATACGGCACTGCACCAGTTAGTGGCCAGGTTCCATGAAGCAAAGAAGGCCGTGGGCATCGTTTGCCATGCCACCTGCGTATTGCTGAAGGCTACCGGCAGCGATGGCAAACTGCTGGTGGAAGGCAAGACCTGGACCGGCTTCGCCGATAGCGAAGAGCAGTTCGCCGACAATTTCGTAGGCATGAAGATCCAGCCCTTCTGGATCGAGACGGAAGCCAAAAAGATCCCCAACACCAATTTCATCACCGGCGGGCTGTTCAAGCCCTTCGCCGTGCGCGATGGCAACCTCATCACCGGCCAGCAGCAATACAGCGGTGCCGCTACTGCCAGGCTGATGATCGAAGCATTGGGCGTATGATACAGGACAGCGGAACACATTAGCCGGTGTTCCGCTGCCTTCCCTTCCCAACATTACTAACAGTAATGACTAAACGCATTTTATTCATACTGATCCTGTTCCTTCCCCTGGTGTCTGCAGCACAGCTCACCGAGACGGACACCCTGCCATTCGGTTACCGCTTAACGGCCAATGGCTCCTGGATCACGGGGAATGTGGAAAGGTTATTGCTCATCGGCACGGCCGACCTCTATACCGTTCACGAGCAATGGGCCTTCCGAACGGCCAACACCTACCAATACGGCACCATCGCTAAGAACCTTACCGAGAACGACCTCTTCTCCAGGAACTTCTTCTACCTCCATCCCCGCCAACGCTTCTATCCCTACCTCATGGCCTGGGTAGAAACCAATAAAAGAAGGGAGATCGCCCTGCGTTACCAATACGGCCCGGGCATCAGCTGGGCGGCATTATCGAAGCAGGACAACCAGCTCAAGCTATCCTTCACCCTCACCTATGAGAGCGCCGAATACAGTCGGAACAATTTCGGGAACAGCCGCTACGACAATGACCCCTTCATTGAAACCTTCAGGGGAACGATAAGGGTATATGGCCAGCACCGGTTACTGAACAACAAACTCAAGTTCAGGTATGAATGCTGGGGACAGCAGTCCTTCGAGGACCGCCAAAATTATCGCCTGCATGGCGAATTTGCCCTGGAACTTCCCCTTACCAGCATGACCTCCTTCAGGGTGGGTTATAACTACAACTACGAGAGCATAGTATTGGAGGGGATCAAGAAAAGGGATGGCTTCCTGCTCTTCGGGATCGCCGTCGCAAACTTTAAATAACGATGATCATTAAACGAAATTTCAGTCCCATCAGGGTCTGGCAATACACCCGGCAGCCCATGAGCTTTATCCTGTTCTGGTCAATAGCCGTCTGGGCCCTTTACCAATGGACCGGCAGCAAGACCATGGCCCTCAATTTCACCCCAGCAGGCGTAATGGGTTCAGCACTGGCCATCTTCATTGCCTTCCGCAACAACTCGGCCTATAGCCGTTGGTGGGAAGCCAGAACCATCTGGGGCAGCATCATCAACAACAGCCGCATCCTGGCAAGGCAGGTCATCTCCAACACCGCCAATGCCATCGCCACAGGCAAGGCCAGTGAAGCAACAGTCCGCGGCTTCCAACAGGAACTGCTCTACCGCCAGGCAGCATTTGCCCATGCCCTGAGGTTGCACCTGCGCCAACAGGATGCATGGGAAGAACTGAAGGCTTTATTGCCGGAAGAAGAATACCAGGAGCTATTGACCAAACAGAACAAGCCCAACCACCTGCTGCTGGTGCAGGGCAACCGCATCAAGGAAGGGATGCGCCTGGAACTGCTGGGCCCATTCGACAATATCAGCATGGAACCCACACTGGGAGGCTTCTCCAATTTCCAGTGCAGTTGCGAACGCATCAAGAACACGCCCCTGCCGAGGCAATACGACTTCTTCACCAGGGTATTCGTATATGTATTCGCTCTCCTGCTGCCCTTCAGCCTGCTGGGCTTTTTTGTGCAGAACAATACCGACCTTAGCTGGCTCATCATTCCACTCAGCCTCATCATTGCCGGCGTATTCGTGATCATGGAAAGAACGGGAGCCGCCAATGAGGATCCCTTTGAGAACAAGGTGACCGATATCCCGCTTACCGCGCTCTGCAATACCATTGAGCGCGACCTGAAAGAAATGCTGGGGGAAGCATTACCCGCGAAAACCGAACCCGAAAAAGGCTACCTATTCTGATCCATGCCACAGATCAACCTGATACCAACCATCTGCATCAAAGCCTTCCATGAAGGCTCGATCGCTATTTATTTTATCCCGGAAAAGATCATTCACGATAAAAAACAGGAACAATCATGAACATTGCCATCATCGGCACCGGTAATGTAGGCGGTGCCTTAGCAACCAAATGGGCCCAGGCTGGCCATCGCATTTTTCTCGGTGTGAACGACATTGCCAACTTCAAGGGCAAGGACCTGCTCAGCAATCCCCATACCACCGTGCACCCCATCGCGGAAGCTGTGACAGCCGCAGAAGTAGTGCTGCTGGCCACACCGGCCACTGCGGCCATTGAAGTGGCCCGCTCCCTGGGCGACACCTCAGGTAAGGTCATCATCGATGCCATGAACATCGTAATGGGCAGGGGACCCGAAGGGTTTGTCACCACCACCGATGCCATCCTGGCCCATACCGCCAGTCGCGATGTGGTGAAATGCTTCAACACCACCGGCTTCAACAATATGATCGACACGCGCTACGGCAACGAACGGATCGATGCCTTTGTAGCGGGGGACTCTGAAAAGGGAAAGGCCGCAGCCACACAACTGGCCCTGGATGCCGGTTTCGGCGCCTGCTACAATGTGGGTGGCAACGACAAGTTCCAGCTGATGGAGCAGTTTGCTTTCTTCTGGATCAACCTGGCCATGTTCCAGGGTCAGGGCCGCGAGATCGGTTTCAAGCTGATGAAGCGCTAAGCAGGGGAAATGATGACGGGGAATTGCCTGGTATAGTTAGGGTGCTCAAAGATTGCAGCACACTGTCCGGTTGGGCAGTGTGCTTCTTTACATGCTTTTCAAATAAGACTCGGCTGTATGTACGGCTATTTTTGCCGCTTTATAATCCTTTACATTACGGGTTAGCAGGTTTTTGATACCATTCTCAATGGCCGTGAAATATTGAATAGCATCCTCAAAATCCCGGAACGCAGAGCTTAAGGCCAATTCAATGATCTTATCATCAACAGCAAGCACTTTTACCAATACCTTGAACCGGGATAAAATCCTCCTGCTCTCCGATGGACTGTATTGCCGCGACAATAAATAGTTCAGATTGCTGAATGAAAGCAAGGAGATATAAATGGCTATTTTCCCTTTATCTGCAAGACTAAACAGGGATGCCGCAAATGAATAATGAGGTTCACGTTGTGCCAGGAGATCAAGGGCTATGCCAGTGTCAATAAATACCTTCTCCATGCTATTTGTACTTATTGGCCAGGTAATCCCCATACTGCTTTCTATGATCTTCCTTACCACCCATCTTCAATACGCCCGAAAGGCTCTTTACCAATGGCGTGATTTCATTTTCCTGATCCTTACCCTTTGAGGTCACACTCACCAAATAGTTTTCAATAAGATGCGACAATGACGTGTTTCTCTTGCGGGCATATTTCTTAGCCTCTTCAACTACATCCTTATCGATCGAAAGTGTCAGCTTTGTGTCCATGAGTTTAATATACGTATGTTTATTTAAATTTACTACGTATTGCACCGTTAATTTTTTGAGGATGCCTGCCGGCATTTTACCCATAATTGATCCTGCTCAACAATATTAACAGGCAGGAATGGCCATCCTGCTGGTATCCAAAATAATCACGAAATACTAAATTTTTTAGTATTTTTACTCCCCCAATCAACTCGCCATGTACCTCAATTGTAAAACCTATTTCAGTCTGCGTTACGGCACTTTCGGCACCGAAGAGCTGGTGAACGAAGGGGCCGAACTGGGTGTTACGGCCATGGCCCTCACCAATATCAATGCGACCACCGATGCCTGGGACTTCTATAAATATTGCACGGAAAGATCCATCAAACCCATACTGGGAGCGGAGATCAGGAACGACAACCAATGCTGCTACCTCCTGCTGGCGGTCCACCTCGAGGGCTTCAGCCGCATCAACACCTTCCTCTCCCACCACCTGCAGGCGGGCCTTCCCTTCCCCGCGCACCTGCAGGACCATTACCTGACGGAGGCCGATTCCGGGGTCTTCGTCATTTACCCCATGGACAAGCTGCCCCCTGCTGCCTTGCGGCCTAACGAATACATCGGGGTCCAGCCGGCCCATATTGCTAAATTATTTAGCTTCCCGGTAAGCACTTACCAGCACAAGCTGGTGGTCCAGCAACCCGTCACCTTCCGCGACAAGCGCCATTTCAACGCACACCGCCTGTTGCGGGCCATCGACCAGAACACCCTGCTGTCGAAGCTCGATCCCGCCACCCAGGCTGCCGCCAACGAAACCTTCCTGTCGCCCGCGAAGATCCTGGAGGCCTTCACCCGCTACCCTTTCATCATCACCAATACCTACCAGCTGATCGACCGCTGCCAGCTGGCGCTCGACTTCCACAGCGACAAGAACAAGAAGGTCTTTAGTGCCACTGCTGAAGACGACCGCATCCTGCTGGCCAAGCTGGCGCATGATGGCTGTATCGCGCGCTATGGCAAGCGCAACAAAACAGCGCGCGAGCGGGTGAACAAGGAACTGGCCATCATCGACCAGCTGGGCTTCAACGCCTATTTCCTGATCACCTGGGACATCATCCGCTATGCGCAAAGCCGCGGCTATTATTATGTAGGAAGGGGCAGCGGCGCCAATTCCATCGTGGCCTATTGCCTGCAGATCACCGATGTGGACCCCATTGAACTCGACCTTTACTTCGAACGCTTCCTCAATCCCTACCGGACCTCGCCGCCCGATTTCGACATCGACTTCTCCTGGCTGGACCGCGACGATGTGATCGACTATGTCTTCAAGCGCTATGGCCGCAGGCAGGTGGCCCTGCTCGGCATGGTCACCACTTTCCAGTACAATGCCCTGGTGCGCGAACTGGGAAAGGTATTCGGGCTGCCCAAGGCCGAGATCGACCAACTGTCGGTGAAAGGCTACTACTCGCGCAGCACGGCCTTCGGGGCAAAGAAAGGGGAAGACCATATCCAGGACCTGGTGCTGCAATACGGCCGCCTGCTGATGAATTTCCCCAACCACCTCAGCATCCACCCGGGAGGCATGCTCATCAGCGAAGCGCCCATCACCACCTATACAGCCGTGCACATGCCGCCCAAGGGTTTTCCCACCACGCAGATCGACATGTTCGTTGCCGAACAGGTGGGACTGTACAAACTGGATATCCTCAGCCAGCGCGGGCTGGGCCATATCAAGGAATCGCTTAGGCTTGTCCGTGAGAACCAGCAGGTCAGTGTGAACATCCACGACATCGAGCAGTTCAAGAAAGATGCGAAAGTGCGGGAGCAGATCAGGACAGTGAACACCATCGGCTGCTTCTATATCGAAAGCCCGGCCATGCGCCAGCTCCTGCGCAAGCTGGAATGCGATGACTACATCACGCTGGTGGCGGCGAGTTCCATCATCCGGCCCGGCGTATCCAGCAGCGGCATGATGAAAGCCTATATCCAGCGTTACCATCATCCCGACTCATTCGACTATATCCACCCCGTGATGAAGGAACTGCTGCAGGAGACCTATGGCGTAATGGTGTACCAGGAAGACGTGATCAAGGTGGCCCACCATTTTGCGGGTCTCGACATGGGTGAAGCGGATATCCTGCGCCGGGCCATGAGTGGCAAGTACCGCGGCAACAAGGAGATGCTGCGCATCCGCGACAAGTTCTTCACCAACTGCAGTGAGAAAGGCTATCCCGATGAGATCACGAAGGAAGTATGGCGGCAGATCGAAAGTTTCAGCGGCTATAGTTTTTCGAAGGCCCACTCCGCATCCTTTGCCGTGGAAAGCTACCAGAGCCTTTTCCTGAAGACCTATTACCCGAAGGAGTTCATGGTGGCGGTGATCAACAATTTCGGCGGCTTCTACAGCCGTGAACTTTACTTCTACGAACTGCACAAGACAGGCGCGGCCATCCACCTGCCCTGTGTCAACAACAGCGACTGGCTTACCAATATCAAAGGCAATGAGGTGTACGTGGGTTTCATCCATGTGAAGTCGCTGGAAGAAGAGATGATCCTGCAGCTGCTGGAAGAAAGGAAAAGGAATGGCCCTTTCCTGCACCTGCAGGATTTCATTGAACGCACGCAGGTGGGTCGGGAAACATTGAACCTGCTCATCCGCATCAACGCCTTGCGTTTCACCGGCCGCAGCAAGAAGCAATTGCTCTGGGAAGCCAACTTCCTGCAATCGAGGCAACACGCAACCACAGCGGTTGGCAACAAGCTCTTCCAGGAACCGGCAATGGAGTTCACCCTTCCCGACCTTCCCGTACATGAGATGGATGACCTCTATGACCAGGTGGAACTGATGGGCTTTACCCTTTACTCGCCCTTCCCCCTGGTGGATGATGACCCGGCGCAATATGTAGCGGCAAAGGATATGAGCCGGTACAAGCATGAACGCATCACCATGCTGGGCTACCTGGTCACCTATAAACCGGTACGAACGGTAAAGGGCGAGACCATGTGCTTCGGCACCTTCATCGACCATGAACTCAACTGGATCGATACGGTGCATTTCCCGGATAGCCTTGCCCGTTACCCTTTGTCAGGCACAGGCTTCTACCGGCTCACGGGGAAGGTGGTGGAGGAATTCGGGGTATACAACCTGGAAGTGGAGCAGTTGGAGAAACCCGGTTACAAACCAAGAAGAAACAAGGAATAAGATGACAGCCAAGGCAGAACGACATATCACCCATCTGGACCTCGATGCATTCTTTGTATCGGTGGAATGCCTGAAGAATACGGCACTGAAAGGCAAGCCCCTGATCGTCGGCGGCTCCGGCGACCGCGGCGTGGTGGCGGCCTGCAGCTACGAAGCACGCAAGTTCGGCATCCACAGCGCCATGCCCATGAAACTGGCGCGGCGGCTTTGTCCGCATGCCCTCATCATCAGCGGCGATATGGAGAGCTACAGCAAATACTCAAAGCTGGTGACCGAGATCATTGCCGACAGCGTGCCACTGTTCGAGAAATCATCCATCGATGAATTCTATATCGACCTCAGCGGCATGGATAAATTCTTCGGCTGCAGCAAGTTCACGGCGGAGCTGAAGCAGAAGATCATGAAGGAAAGCGGCCTGCCCATTTCCTATGCGCTGGCCAGCAATAAACTGGTGAGCAAGGTGGGTACCAATGAAGTGAAACCCAATGGCCAGCTGGTGATCCCCTTTGGCGAAGAACGTTCCTTCCTCGCCCCGCTTGCGATCAACAAGATACCCGGCATTGGCAAAGAGACCGCGCACCTCCTGATCCAGATGGGCGTGGAGACCGTCCGCACCCTCAGCGAGATCCCGATGCAGATGCTGCACAACCTGCTGGGCAAGAACGGCATTGAATTATGGAAACGTTCACAGGGCATTGATGAATCACCGGTTGTGCCTTACCGTGAACAGAAGTCCATTTCCACCGAACAGACCTTCCCTACGGACACCATTGACGTGAACTTCCTGCATGGCGAACTGGTGCGCATGACCGAAAGCATCGGTTTCCAGTTGAGGGAGCAGAACAAGCTGACAGGCTGCGTGACCGTGAAGTTGCGCTATGCCAATTTTGATACGGTGACCAGGCAATGCAGCATCCCCTATACCGCTGCGGACCATATCCTGCTGCAAACCGCGAAGGAACTGTTCTTCAAGCTCTACGACAGGCGCATGCTGGTACGCTTGCTGGGCATCCGCTTCACGCAGCTGATCCCGGGCAATTACCAGCTCAACCTCTTCGACAGCACGCAGGAAATGGTACGCCTCTACCAGGCCATCGACAGCGTAAAGCACCGCTTCGGCGAAAGCTCCGTGATCAGGGCAAGGGGAGGGAGGGCGGGGATGTGATGGATGGGATACATGTTCTCACTCATAGTGCTTCCTCACCATTTTCTCAAAAACAGCGGAAGGCAATATGCGTTTAAGCGTAACCGATAGTTTTTCCAGGGGCTTGCCGATGCGGTAGATCGCTTTCGGGGAAGGGGTTTGCAGCACCTTATCCACCAGGCGGCAGACTTCCACAGGATCCATGCCCTTGCTCACGCCTTCGTTGATCAGCTCATTGGTACGGGCAAAGGACTTATGGTAAACGCTACCGGCATCAACACCCGTGGCGAGACGGTGCTGGTTGATGGCCGTACGGATATCACCCGGCTGCACCACACAGGCCTTCACGCCATAGGCTGCCATCTCCATCCTGATGGATTCGGTAAGCCGGTCAACAGCTGCCTTGGAAGCACTGTAGAGGCCCCTGAAAGGCAGGCCGATCTCCGCGCCAATGGAACTGATATTGATGATAAGGCCACTACCCTGCTGCCGCATGGCGGGCAGTACGGCCTGGCAGGTATTCATCACCCCAATGATATTGGTATCCAGCACTGCGCGTATATCCCCTTCCGTAAGGTACTCGAGCGGACCGGCAATGCCCAGTCCCGCATTATTGATCAGCACGTCGATCCTTCCTTCTTCCTGCAGCACCTTGGCCACACCCTGCTGTACCGACTCCTGCCTGCCCACATCCATCACCAGGTGCCGGAAATGCTGTCCCGATACCGGCCTGCGTGACGCGCCATAAACGGTATGTCCCTTTGCTGAAAAATAATTTGCCAGGGCCTCCCCTAAACCGGAAGATACCCCGGTGATCAGAATAACTTTAGCCATGCGCAAATAAACCAATAAACAGGGACTTCTCCTTATTCATCATGGGACCCGCGCCGGTGATGGGGGAAGTTCAGGGCACCGGTTGCCAGGACCAACAACAATGCCGCAGCCAATAAGATGGGATTGGCCAGGGGGAAGGCAGTATAACTGATGGAGGCAATTCCCTGGACCATCAGCGTCAGCTCGGTGAGGGCAATACCCGCCAACAACAAACCAACTGCAATGGGTAACCGCTGTTGCCGTAGGGCGACCAGCCCTACCTGCATTAACCAGCCCACCAGGAAAAGCGAGATGCATCCCAGCAATACCAGGTGGAGGTAACCGATCACGATAGGCCGGTAGGCAAAGGCAAATTTGGAGAAGAATGGGATAGCGGAGAAAGCCTGCAGCAGGAACTTGATGCCCATGGCAGCGATGGCGATCAGCCATACCTGCCTTACAGGCTTTTCCAGCTTCAACCATTGCCACTGGCTCCACAAGGCCCGCAGGAACAGCGCAAAACCGATCAATTGAACAATACCGGCCACAGCAGCCAGTACGTATAACCAGGCGGGAAGGCGCATCCAGAGCGCAGATAAGGCACAGGCCGGAACAGCACTCACCACCATTAAGAGCATACTGCTTTCGAGCCCTGCCACCACCCTGCTTTTCACCATCGACAACAGGATGGCCAATATCCCGAAGAGGAACCAGCCATTGTATTGAAAATGCAGGTAGAAATATACCGCGCCAAAATAATGTTGCGGATGATCGATCTTATTGGCCATCAGCCAGGCGAGATAGAAGGTACCCAAAGAGGACAATACCAGGAAGACCAAGGCAGCCTTTAAAGACAACAGGGCTGCCTCCCCTAAGCCGGTAGCAGGAGCTGAACGCCACATCCGGAAAGCGAACCAGTAGGATACCAGTACGGAGGCAGTTGAAAAAAAGATCGAAACCGCACCATAACCCTGGAAGGGAAAGCTGGACAACATACCCACTGCACTGATCAGCTGGGCAACAAATAAAGGCTGGAATTTCCTCGCTTGTTCAATTGGCAGCAGTCCAACCAATACGCCCATTAGGCAGAGACTCACCCAGCCGGCAAAGGCAAAATGCGAATGGGCATGCAACAGGTGCTTGTAATTCAGCCAGGGCAGGGAGGCCATGATCTTCACCCTGAGTAGCAGGCCCACCAGGGCGAGCAGGAAAAAATTGAAGAGGGCAATACGGCACCAGGTTTTCCCCAAGGCATTCATCAGTGTTGTTTTTTACAAAGGAAACCGGTTTGGCCAGCCCAAAAGATGATTCAACGCAGGTTTTAATAGAAGACCTTTCCCCTCTGGATGGTAAGGGCACCCTTATCATGAAGGTTCCGGATGGTCCGGATAACGGTCTCCACCCTCAGGCCTGTCATATCCGCAATCTGCTGGCGGGTAAGGTGGAGCTTACACAAACGGCCGCTGATTTCATTGGAATTGTTCTTCTTGTAATAGTTCAGCAAGGTGGATATCCGCTGTTCAGGGTTATTATAGGCGATCTCTTTCAAGGTCATGAACTTAAAGCGGAGGCGCTCTACCAGCAGCCTGGTAAAGTGGAAATGCACTTCAAAATTCGCCTTGATGAGTTGAAGGAAACTGCTCTTGTGGAGCCGAAGCAGGGTACAATCCTCATCCGCGATAGCGGTAGCCGCATAGGGCTTGTCATCAAATAAGGGGAATTCACCAAAACTCTCCCCTTCCTCAATGATCACCTGGATGAACTCCCGGCCTTCTTCATTGATATTCACCCAACGCACCCTACCCTCCACTACCTGGTGGTAAAAACAGGCATGTGTGCCTTCCAGGAAAATAAGTTCACCTTTCTTAACCTTCTTGTATGTAGCACCCCAACTCAGTAGGAGATCTTCGTTGATAGAGGGTTGATGGTTCATGTTGGGTAATTTGATGAACAAATCTATCCTCACTTCCCCCGCGATAACATGACCTTCAACCTTACCCTGGCTGAAATTGAACAGGACAGCCAACTGACCAATATCATTCAGCTACATGATTTTCCCCCAATATCGAACCCATTTACCCAATTATGACTCGAATCATAATTGCTCCTTCAGGCCTCAGCTAAACTTGTGGTTGTTAATCACTCAACCAAATCAATCATCATGAAAAAGTTACTCTTCATCGCCGGTATGCTGGGACTTATTTACGCATGCGGCGGGGCAGACACCGCTAAGGAAGAAAACAAGGACGCTACCCAACCGGCAGCAGAACAGGCTGCCACCCCCTCAAGCCCGGAGAAAGGCATTGGCAAATTCAGCGCCATTGAACTGGGCGACAAACTCGATGCAGCCATGGCCACCAAAGGCGAACAGGTATATGATGTTAAATGCGCCGCCTGCCATAAACTGACCGATGAAAAACTCGTAGGCCCCGGATGGAAAGGAGTAACCCAAAGGAATAAGCCTGAATGGATCATGAACTTCGTTACCAATGTTGACGAAATGCTGGACAAGGACCCCAAGGCCCAGGCACAGCTGGAGATCTGTATGGTACGCATGCCCAACCAAAGCCTGAGTGATGATGATGCCCGCCATATCCTGGAGTTCATGCGCAAGAATGACGGTGTTAAGTAAGCAAAACCCTAACAATCACATACAATGAAGAACATTCAACAAACCTGCATGGCCCTGCTGGCGGCTGCGAGCCTGTTCAGCTTCAATGCCTGCAAACCAAAATCAGCCGGCAGCGCCGTGAGTGGCGATGCAGCTATCAAGGCCTATGTGCCACCCGGTAAGTACGACGAGTTTTACAATTTCGTATCCGGCGGCTTCAGCGGCCAGATGAGCGTGTATGGCCTTCCTTCAGGAAGACTCTTCCGCGTGATCCCTGTTTTCTCTGTTGACCCGGAAAAAGGCTATGGCTACAGCGAGGAAACCAAACCCATGCTGATGACCTCCCACGGTTTCGTTCCCTGGGACGACCTGCACCACCCTGAACTCTCCCAGACCAATGGCGAGATCGATGGACGCTGGGTATTCGGAAATGCGAACAATACCCCACGTGTTGCCAGGATCGACCTCACCACTTTCCGCACCGCAGAGATCATTGAATTACCCAACAGCGCGGGTAACCACTCTTCCCCTTTCATCACAGAGAATACCGAGTACGTAGTAGCGGGTACCCGTTTCTCCGTTCCGCCTGACTATACCAATGGGGATGTACCCATCAGCACCTACAAGGAAAATTTCAGGGGCACCATCAGCTTCATCAGCGTTGCCAAGGATGGTAAGATGGACATCGCCTTCCAGTTATTGCTGCCTGGCGTGAACTTCGACCTCAGCCATGCCGGCAAGGGCCCCAGCCATGGATGGTTCTTCTTCAGCTGCTATAACTCCGAACAGGCCAATACCCTCCTCGAAGTGAATGCCTCCCAGCGCGATAAGGACTTTATCCTTGCCGTGAACTGGAAGAAGGCAGAAGAATACCTGAAAGCAGGCAAGGGTGTTAAGCAGAAAGTGAAGTACGCCCGCAACCGCTATGACGAGAACGCCCATACTGCCACCCATGAGATCCTGGATGAAGTGACCGTGCTGGATGCAGTGGCTCTCAAGGATATCTGCTATATGATCCCTTGTCCCAAATCACCTCACGGCTGCGATGTTGACCCCACCGGCGAATACATTGTAGGTAGTGGTAAACTGGCCGCACTCATTCCCGTATTCTCTTTCCAGAAATTGCAGAAAGCGATTGCTGACAAGACTTTCGAAGGCGAATATGAAGGGATCCCTGTAGTTAAGTATGAAGCAGCACTCCATGGTGAAGTGCAGAAACCCGGTCTTGGCCCCTTGCATACCGAGTTTGATGGTAAAGGCAACGCATATACATCTTTCTTCGTTTCCTCTGAGATCGTGAAATGGAATATCAAGGACCTGAAAGTGCTGGACCGCGCTCCCACCTACTATTCCATCGGCCACCTTTGTGTACCCGGCGGCGACAGCAAGAAGCCCAGTCCGAAGTACGTGATCGGCTACAACAAAATCACCAAGGACCGCTATCTCCCAACCGGACCTGAACTGGCCCAAAGTGCACAGATCTATGATATCAGCGGCGACAAGATGCAATTGATCAATGACTTCCCAACCATCGGCGAACCGCATTACGCCCAGGCGGCACCGGCTGAACTGATCTCCAAGAACTCCAGGAAGATCTACAAGATCGAAGAGAACAAGAATCCTTATGTGGCCAAAGGCGAGAAGGAAAGTAAAGTGGTACGCGAAGGAAACAAGGTGCATGTTTACATGACCTCCATCCGTTCCCACTTCTCACCCGACAACATAGAAGGCGTGAAACTTGGTGATGAAGTGTATTTCCACGTAACCAACCTGGAACAGGATTGGGACGTACCGCATGGCTTTGCCGTTAAAGGCGCCGCCAATGCTGAACTCCTGATCATGCCCGGTGAAACCCAAACCCTGAAGTGGGTACCGGATCGCGTGGGCATCTTCCCGATCTATTGTACTGACTTCTGCAGTGCCCTTCACCAGGAAATGCAGGGCTATGTAAGGGTGAGCCCCAAGGGCAGCAATGTGCCCATCACCTTTAGTCTTGGAAAGAATTCCAGCGACCCCAAAGCTCCTGTAAAGGACAGCACCAAACAGTAACCCTTAGAGCAACCCAGGGGTCTGCCAATACCGGCAGGCCCCATTTTTCCCAACACCTCAGTAATATGAACAAGCCACTTTCAGGAATAACAAGGATCACCTGCCTCATTTGTGCAGCCGGACTCGCAGCTGTTATCTTCCTGCCTATCTGGAGGATCGACCTTGTTGCACCGCAGTACCCGGAAGGCTTATTCATGCAGATCTACGCCAATAAACTCGGCGGGGATGTAGAGATCATCAACGGCCTTAACCACTACATAGGTATGAATACCATTCACGAAAAGGATTTCGTTGAATTCATCGTTCTACCCTACCTCATTGCCGCCCTGGCGATCTTCGGTCTGCTATCAGCCATCATTAACCGAAAATGGTTCTTCCTCGCATGGTTCATCTTCCTGCTTTTGTTTGGCGTGATAGCCATGACTGATTTTTATATCTGGGAATACAACTACGGCCATAACCTCGACCCCAATGCAGCGATCAAGGTGCCAGGCATGGCCTACCAACCACCCCTCATCGGGTATAAACAATTATTGAATTTCGCGGCCTATTCCATGCCCGACAGCGGTGGCTGGATCTTTGTGATCGTTGGCGTCTGCCTCACCGGCTGCACTGTCCTGGAACTCAGGAAAAACCGTAAGAACAGGTCCCCTTACAGCAATTTACCCCTGCTGATCCTATCGGTGTCCCTGCTTAGCTCCTGCAACAGCGGCCCTAAAGAGATCCCTTACGGACAGGTCGGTTGCGAACATTGCAAGATGACCATCATGGACAAAAGATTTGGTTGTGAACTGGTCACTACAAAAGGGAAGGCCTATTTTTTTGATGACCTTTCCTGCCTGACCAGTTACCTTAAAGCGAAAGATGGCGATGATGCTGAACAAGGCGAAAAATTTGTGGCTGACTATGGCGGCAGCGGAAAACTGATCCCACTGCATCTTGCCATCCTCATCAATTCCCCTTCCGCCCACGGACCAATGGGGGGAACCATCATTGCCTTCGAAAATGACAAGGATGCAGAAGCCTTCCTGGATAAGAATCCCGGAAAACTGCTTGACGGGAGTATGAACCAATAGTAATGAAGCATTTACTACTATACCTGTTGCTATTCCTATCCTTCCGGCACGCCGGGGCAACAACTTTTTCCATTGCACCAGGCAATGATATCAATACGGTGATCAATCGTTCTGCCGCAGGAGACACCATCTTGTTCCTGCCAGGAACCCATGCCACCAGGGGCATTGTAGTTGACCATCCGTTGTTCCTGATCGGAAAAGGCAATGCCACCCTTGACGGGCAAGGCAAGTACGAGATCATCACAGTCCGTTCTGACAATGTCATCATTGAAGGCTTACATCTTTTCCATTCAGGCTACTCCAGCATCAATGACCTGGCAGGTATCCATATCTATAATGCCCGGAATGTCCTGGTACGCAACAATTCATTCACCAATAATTATTTCGCCATCTATCTCCAGCATGTTTCCCATTCGGTGATCATGAACAACAAGCTAGAAAGCGATGCCGCCAATGAAATCGAAAGCGGCAATGGTATCCACTGCTGGAAGAGCGATAGCCTGGTCATTGCAGGCAATAGCATAACAGGCCACCGTGATGGCATCTATTTTGAATTTGTCACTGCTTCCAATATCATCAACAATAAGAGCTTTGGCAATATCCGTTACGGGCTGCACTTCATGTTCTCCCACAACGACCTCTATGTCAACAACACCTTTAGCAATAACGGGGCAGGTGTTGCCATCATGTACACGAAGCATGTGCGGATGTACAAGAACAAGTTCATCAATAATTGGGGAAATGCAGCATACGGTATACTGATGAAAGACATCAGCGACAGCCATGCAGAAGGCAATGAATTCAACCGCAACACAGCGGCCATCTATATGGAAGGCAGCAGCAGGATCATGATCACCAGGAACCGCTTTACCAATAATGGTTATGCCATGAAGATCCAGGCGAGTTGCGACAACAACAATATCGTCAATAACAATTTCCAGGGCAACTCTTTTGATGTGGCAACCAATGGATCATTGGTGCTCAACTATTTCACCAACAATTTCTGGGATAAGTATGAAGGCTATGATCTGGACAGGGATGGCAAGGGCGACGTGCCCTACCGTCCGACCAGCCTGTTCACCATACTGGTTGAACGGAATGCCAGTGCCATGATGCTTTTGAGAAGCCCCATTACATCCCTGGTAGAAAAAGCGGAGAAGATCCTGCCGGTCTTTACCCCTGAAAGCATGAAGGACAATGCCCCTTTAATGAAACCCTTACCATTATGATCATCGCAACCAATGTCAATAAACAATTTGGCCGGCAGAAGGTACTGGATAACATCAACCTGACCTTTAACAAAGGCCAGACCATTGCCCTGATCGGCCCAAACGGTTCAGGCAAGACCACCCTGATCAAATGCCTGCTGGGCATGGTTATTCCCGATAGTGGCTTTATCACTTTCAACCAAAAGAACATCAAACATGATTGGCTTTACAGGGAAAAGATCGGTTATATGCCCCAGCTCAGCAGGTTCCCTGAAAATATGACCATTTCCCAGGTATTGGACATGGTGAAGGATATACGCAACAGCAAGGGAACTGAACTTGATGAGGACCTGGTGAGAACATTCGGGATCGGGGGATTGTCATCGAAGCGCATGAGTACCTTATCAGGCGGCACGAGGCAAAAAGTGAGTGCCTGCCTCGCCTTTCTATTCCGGCCCGATGTATTGATCCTTGATGAACCGACAGCCGGCCTTGACCCATTGTCCAGCGAGCAACTCAAGGAGAAGATCAGGATGGAGAAAAAGAACGGCAAGCTTATCCTCATTACCTCACATGTGCTCAGCGACCTTGATGACCTTGTAACCGAGGTCGTTTACCTGCAGGACGGTAAACTCCAGCTGCATAAAAAGCTTTCCACCCTCCAGGAAGAAACAGGACAGTCCCAGTTGAATAGGGTAATGGCTACCATCATGGCCAAAAACAACCGATAACATGAAAAAGATCACCAAATACATCTTACTCGATATCCTGAAGAACAGGACCGTCATTGCCTATACCCTACTCCTGCTGGTCATTTCACTGGGATTATTTTCGATGGAAGAGCATCCTTCCAAGGCCATTCTCAGTTTGCTGAACCTTACCCTGATCATCACGCCGCTGGTAAGCATCATTTTCAGCACCATCTACCTGTATAATGCGCAGGAGTTCATTGAGCTGATGGTAGCACAACCCATCCGAAGGACCAGTTTACTGAGCAGCATATACCTGGGTATTTGTATATCGCTTTGCATCGCAGTAATGATAGGCATCGGGATTCCCATCCTCTTATTCAGTGCCGACAGCACCGGACTCACGCTGGTCTTTACGGCCCTTGGATTAAGCCTGGTATTTTGTTCATTGGCATTACTGGCAGCCGTTCTAACGAGGGATAAGGCCAAGGGGATCGGATTGGCATTGTTGCTTTGGTTCTATTTTGCCTTCATCTATGATGGCATAGTCCTGATGATCCTCTTCCAATTTGCTGACTACCCCTTGGAAAAAGCCATGATCGCCATGAGCAGCCTGAACCCGATAGACCTGGGAAGAATACTGCTCCTGCTAAAACTGGACATCTCCGCTATGATGGGCTTTACCGGCGCCGTATTCAAATCTTTCCTGGGCAGTTCCTTTGGATCTATCTTTGCGGCCACCGTAATGACCCTATGGATCATCCTGCCCTCCTGGTGGGCTATCCGAAAATTCAATAAAAAAGATCTTTAAGATGCAGGCTTTAAAGAACGATATAGCTGGCAGGAAAGACATTGAATTGCTGATCAACACCTTTTATGAAAAGGTTAGGTCCAACCAGTTGATCAGCCATTACTTTACACAGGTAGACTGGGACCACCATTTGCCCATCATGTATCAATTCTGGGAAAACATCCTTTTTTATACCGGTGGCTATAATGGCAACCCCATGCAGATCCACCATCGCCTTCACCAGCGCAACCCTCTGGACAAGGAAAGTTTCCAGGAATGGCTGAACCTATTCAATGAAACCGTCGACAACCTTTTCTCCGGAAATAATGCGGACCTGATCAAACAAAGGGCGCTCTCCATCGCCACCATCATGCAGATCAAGATCCTCTATCCCGATAACCAGGCCAAACCCTTAGGTTCCTGACCCATTCAACTTTATTTCCCTATAAAAACCAACGAATAGTTTCCCAAGAAAAAGTCCGCTATAGGAATATAGCGGACTTTTCGAACAATAAAAGGGAACTAAAATATCACTTCTTGGCAGGCGGCAGTAACACCGCATCAATTACATGCACTATACCATTACTGGCAGGAACGGAAGCAATGATCTTTGCAGTACCATTCACGGTCACTACGCCGTCCTTAACAGAAAGGGTAATATTATCGCCATTGGCCTGGCCCAGCACCTGGCCATCCTGCATTTGCTCAGTCTTGATACCTCCAACATACACATGGTATTGCAGGATATTTTGCAGGTCAGCTTTCGCTTCCGGCTTCAATAATCCTTCAACGGTTCCGGCTGGTAATTTATCAAAGGCGGCATTGGTAGGCGCAAAAACCGTAAAGGGGCCTGCATTGGATAATACATCCACCAGTTCTGCGGCTTTCACCGCAGCCACCAATGTAGTATGGTCGGCACTGGCTGCCGCGACTTTAACTACATCCTTTTGGGATTCATCATCCTGTACTGTTGATTGTCCGCCATCGGGCACATTGGTTGTTGCGGCTGCACCCTGGCTCTCCGGCTGTTGGTTACCCTGGCAGGAAACCAGCACCATTGCCATCATTGCGCAAACCACAAGATTGGAGATCTTCTTCATAATGGTTGTTTGTTTTAGGTCTTGGTATTGGCAAGATAAACAGCCCTTCAAAAAATCATTATGACCACAATCATAAATACAAAAAAGCAGGTAGTAGACACTACCTGCTTACACACACAAGAGAAAAATAGTCTTTGCTGTCTTGATGCTATTAGGGATGACAGCTATCCCAATTTACTTATTGTTTTACAAAAGTCCTTAGACCATTTCCATAACCTGCATTCAACACCCTCCAGGTAGATCCCCCTTCGGTGAAATTGATCTCGGTAACAGACATGGTTCCCGCATCAGTAGGCTGGGCCGGGCAGGTATATTTACCCTTCTCCGTTTCCACCATATACACGATGATATTTGTACCAATACCGGCCCCGCCGGGGTTGGTCACCTTATACACACCCTCTGATACCCGCTCAACGAAACAGGAAACCCCTGTGGCAGTACGAACATAGGTGCCGGAGCGGTTGACCGTATTGGTTACCGAAGTAACCGCTACCCTCCTGGCTACGGTCGTTTCAAAACCATTCGCATTGGAAGCGCTGAAAATAACCAGGTACAGACCGGGCACATCGGTGTCCACATTATCTGATGTAGGCGCCAGATCAGACTCCTTTCCTGTAATATCATCCTTCAGGATCGCTCCCTGGTCTGTATAGTTGGCACCTACCGGCAGTACAACCAATTCCTCCCCTTTCAGGGTGATTTCCGGGTAACTCACTTTAACTTCCCTGGAAATGCCATCCGTGGTTTCCTTCTTACATGAAGTGGCTACGAATCCGGTGATCGACATGGCGACCAATATCTTGAATAACTTTTTACGCATGACTAAATGTTTAATGAAGATCAATTCTGTCCGTTAGTATTCACATCCCACCACAGTTTATCCTTTACCGTTTTTTGTGCCGGGGTATTGGGGTTCCTGCTCACTTCTGAATCAGGATAGAGGATGCGAACCGGGAAATTGTTGCCAATACTGCTGGTGGCAGAGATGGTAAAGAAATCCGGGTAACCCGTACGCCTCCACTCGGTCCAGGCTTCGAAATTCTGGGTACCGCAGAAGCTTACCCATTTCTGGGTGATCACCCGCTCCAGTTTTTCCTCGAAGCTTCCTGCAGCCGGATACTTCACAGCGTCCTGGCCGATGTACAGATTGTATTTCGCCTCGGGCAATCCCCAGTACAGAAAGGACAGCAATACCCCATCTTCATACAATTGCTGGGCATTACCTGTTCCCCATCCGCGCAGCACAGCCTCTGCCTGCAAGAAATAGCTTTCCGCAGCGGTAAGGAAGATCACCGGCGCTTCTGCTCCGCCAATCGGATTATCAGGGGTAATAGGGCCACCTACAGCTGGTGCAGGTTTTGAATAACTATTTGCATTCTGGTTACCCTGCAGGTTGGGACCATTGCCCTGGTCAATACCCGCAAAATTGCCTGTATTGGGCGCCTGGGTTGCCCTGGTGAAGAATACGGGCAGCCTCGGATCGTTGGTTGCGCCCAGGTAACCAAGGACAGTATTACTTGCCAGCAGGTTATTGGAAGTCAGGGTCTGGAAGGTCGCGAACAAAGGGTTCTGGTTGAACTGCTCCTTATTGAAAGGAACGAAAGCATCTTCATGGTAGTCGATGAATTCAGCATTCGCAGCATACATGGCCTTGATACCGTTCTCCGCAACTGCCGGACGCACATAGGCCTGCCTCAGGTAGATCTTCAGTTTAAGGGTATTGGCGAACTTCTTCCATAAATGCATATCACCATGGAAAAAGAAATCATCCTCACCCGGATGCTGGGCAGTGTTCTCATCGATCAGGGCCAGACCTTCATCCAGTAATTTGATCAGGCCATCGTACACCTTATCCTGGGTATCGAACTTGGGGCGGACATTACCATTCTGTGCATCCAGTGCCTCAGAGAAAGGAATATCGCCATGCAGGTCGGTCATCACCTGGAACATGTAAGCCTGCATGATCTTACCGATCGCGGCATAATTCTCCTGGCCTGTCCTCATACCCTCTGTTACCAGGTATTTGAAATCGGCCAGAGGACCAGAATACACGCTTTGCCACTGACGGTCATAAGAGGTACTGGTTACATTGTACTGGTCCAGTGGTTTGTACTGGCTGGCAGTAGGTCCTTGTGTCCAGTATTGACCCCATAATCCGCCAAGGATCTGGAAGGGGTTGCCCAGGTTATAGGCACTATATCCCAGGGCTGTTGGCAATACCAGGTCTACAGATGCATCAACAGGGTTGTTAGGGTCCTTATTGATATCCAGGTAGTCCTTGCTGCAGCCTGTGAAAGCCAGGGCAGACAAAGCCACGAGGGGAGCAAAAAATTTATTCTTGAAATTCATGCGTTCAACTTTTTCAATTAGAAAATCACTTTAACATTCGCACCATAGCTGCGGATAGAAGGAATGGTACCATATTCAAAACCCTGTACGTTACCTGTACCAAATGAGCTGGATTCAGGGTCAACATAGGTATTCTCGGAAGGTGTCCACAGGAACAGGTTCCTTCCGCTCAAGCCGACCATGATACCATTGATGGGCCATGACTGGATCCAGGTCTTCGGCACACGGTAGCTCAGGCTAACCTCACGAAGCTTGATGAAGCTGGCATCGATCAGGTGATCGATCTCATTATCTGCTACGTAGTTGGTCCAGTAATCCTGCGCATTAGCCACCGGGGTGGTATTGGGCACATACTTACCATCAGCAGTTTGCACCACACTATTCGGGATCACGAAACGCTCCCTGTTGTTATACAAGGTGCGGGGATCTGTTCCCACAAAGGTTTGGAGACTCCTTGTCCTTGAATACAGCATACCACCTTTCCTGGCATCGATCAGGAAAGAGAAGGTGAAACCTTTATAAGAGAAAGAGTTGGTAAGGCTTGCAAGGAAATCCGGCTGGATATTGCCATGGCTCTTGGCAACAGGATCAGTCAGGGGGTAGCCGGTATTGGGATCAACCACTACCCTTCCTTCCGGATCACGAAGGAAGTCAGCACCAAAGAAGGAACCATAGGCTTCGCCAACCCTGGCCACCAGCGTTGCTCCGGTAAAGCCACCAAGGCTGATCTGCTCAACGCCATCAAACAACTCATTCACCCTGTTCTTGTTCTTGGTGAAAGTACCGGTCACTTCCCAGGTGAAATTCCTGCTGCGTACAGGCTGCGCCCTAACCAGCAATTCAATTCCTTTATTGGTGATAGAACCGGCATTCAGGGTCTGGCTGGTAAAGCCGGAACTTGCTGCAATGGGAACGGTAAGGATCTGGTCGCGGCTCTCATTGGAATAATAAGTCGCTTCAATACCTAACCTGTCGTTGAAGAAGCCCAGGTCAAGACCCACTTCAAAGGAGGTGGTGATCTCAGGCTTCAGGTTGGGATTACCGATCACGTTACCCTGCGTATAACCGGGAACACCGTTCAGGGGGAAATTCAATTGTGAGTCGCGGAAGCCATCAGAAATAGTTCCGGTCACAAATACTGATTGCAATTGATACGGCGGCGCATCATTACCCACCTGTGCAATGCTCGACCTCAACTTACCATAGGAAATGAAGGAAGGCATATCAAACAATTCGCTAAACACCAATGACGCATTGGCACTGGGATAGAAGAAGCTGTTATTGTTCTTGGGCAAGGTGGAAGACCAGTCATTACGTGCAGTAGCACCCAGGAACAGGAAATTCTTATAGGCAAAGTTCACATCCGCATATACACCATACAGCCTCCTGTTGATGATCTGGTTGGAAGTGGTGGGCCTGTTCTTGGAGTTGGAAAGGTTATATACACCAGGAATGATCAACCCATTGGCGGTGCTTACCTGTGAACTGAAATCGCGCTGGCGGATATTATGACCTACCAATGCCGACATGGTCCAGTTCTCACCCAGCTTACGCTTGGCCGTTACCATCAGGTCAGAAGTCAGCTCCCTGATATCAATGGTGGTCTCTTCGTATTTACCATCATAACGACTATCATAGTTCTGGTTATTGGGATCAGTGATCACGCGCTTGGAAACGATCTGCCTGCGTTTATCAGCAGAGAAATCAGTACCGATACGGTAGTTGATATCCAGCCATTTCACCGGCTTGTAACCGATCTGCACATTGGCGATCAGTCGGTCTACATTGGTCTTGTAGGAATCTTCACCCAGCAGGTACCATGGGTTTACCGTGTAGGCACCATAATAACCATAAAGGTCATTGAACTTATTGCGGTAATCCTTCAGTTCCAGCAGGGAGATATCACGCGGTGTTTGCAAAACCTGGTCGTAAGGGGAAGAACCCTGTCCCTGAACGGAGAGGTCACCTACTGAACGGATATAGTTCACACTGGCGTTGCTGTAGAAATTATTCGCAAATTCAGTGCTACCGCTCAGTTTTACGGAAGTACGCTTGTACTCTGTACCGGGCATCACACCTTTCTGGTCAACATTGTTGAAAGAAACAAAGTAGGTAGACTTCTCGTTGTTCTGGGAGAAGGATACACCATTGGTCCAGGTACGGCCAATATCAAAAAACTCTTTAACGTTATCAGGAATGGCCGCATAAGGTTTCACCCTCATGGAATCACCGATCTGCTGACCCCATGGCCTGGTCACCCCATCAAACTTCGGACCCCAGCTGAAGTTCTCCCTTGAATCCGGCTGCTTCTGGCCACCCTGGCCATACTCGTTCTGAAAATCAGGAAGGCGCAAGATAGATTCCAAATTGTAGGAGCTGCTCACTACGATCTCGGTCTTCTTTCCGCCCCTGAGTTTACCGGTCTTGGTAGTAATAATAAGCGCTCCATTGGACGCACGGCTACCATACAATGCGGCAGCAGCAGGGCCTTTCAGCACGGTCACCGATTCAATATCATCGGGGTTGATATCGTTACCCCTGTTACCCGCATCCACCTGGTTGTTCAGGTTATCACCGGCGTCGATCTGTGAGTTATCAATGGGAATACCATCAACCACGATCAAGGCCTGGTTGTTACCGGTTAATGAAGTACCACCGCGGAAAACGATACGGGTAGAACTACCCACACCACCGGAACTACCGGTGATCTGAACACCCGCAACTTTACCCTGCAAGGAGTTCAGCACACTGCGGTCCTTACCACGGGTAAGTTCATCATTCTTGATGGTAGAAGTAGCATAGCCAAGGCTCCTGGCCTCACGCTTGATCGCATTGGCAGTAACGATTACTTCATTCATCTGGTTGGCATCTTCTTCCAGCAACACATCCAGTTTGGCTGCGTTCAGGTTCTTTGCCTCAAATTTTTTATAACTCACATAAGAAAACACAAGACTGCCATCTGCAGGCACAGAAGGAAGGCTGTATAAGCCACTGGCATCTGTCTGCGTAGCAAGATTGGTTCCCTTAACTGTTACGGTCACACCTGCTAGCGGCGCGCCCGTTTTTGCGTCGGTAACACGACCGCTGATCGTGCGTCCCTGTGCCAACAAATCCGCCACGGCGAATACCATCAGCATCCATAAGCATAGAATTCTCTTCATAATCTTAGATCAGATTTTTCCGCATGAAATTATTGGCTGGCAAAAGCATAGCAGGCTGATATTACAAAGGGAAAAAACCGAACAAGAAAACTTTAAAAATGAAACCCAACTTCAAATCGCCACTTCAAAACGTTGCATCGGGATGTTCAACGGGGATATGATGAGATGAATGGTTGCAGCAAGCTGATCCCTGCAATGCTTTTAGTTAAAGAAACCAAAATCGCAAGATAGCTTTGGCACCATATAATGAAATCCTATATAACGCAATACGGGAGCGACTTTGAGCCGCTCCCGCATTTTTATTTTATCTAGTGGACATATTCCCTACAATGATAAGTGGCGAATATGCTTCCTGAGTGGAAAAGATCCTGATAAGATCAGACCGCAAGTTTAACTTCATGTAAAGGTTTGCGAAGGATCAATTGCAACAACAACGCATTCATGTTCTCATTGCGGTAATTATACCTGAACTCACACTCTTTGATGTGGAGATACAAGGTATTCCTGTTGAGGCCGCGGAATTTTAACAACCTGTTCTTGGTCAGACCCCAGAAGCCGGAGATATCATCCATTACCAACCGGCCATTGCTGTTCAGTTGCTGGTCGAAACGATGCAAGCGCCAGTTGGCGATATCCGCAACTGCATGGATCCTTTGCTGCGCCTGGCTCCAATGCTCAGGACCAAGCCTCTGCCATTCCAAAAGCATATCCCTGTTCATCTCTTTTAGCGCAGAGGTATAGATCTGGTTGTTCCAACGCGTGAACCCGAAATAGGTGGAAGGCTGCACCACCATGTTCACATCTTCACTGAAGGACTCCGGCGATCCATAACGGAAGGGATTGTTCTCATCACAATTCTGGGCGATGCTGGTCCTGATCATCTTCAGGTAGGCATTGATGGTAACCCTGCTCACACCTGTGATGTTGGAGATCTGCGTGGCAGTCAGGTCTTCACAAAAGAGGTTAATGATCTCCCTGCATTTGCGTTCAGACAAATGCGCACCTTTTAGCATTCTATTTTTCATCTGGATAGGTTTATGCTTGCTAATAAGGAATATTCTACGAAAATATTCGGAGATAAATTTCCGTTCTTTTACATGCAGGGAAAAGATAATATACACAAACGGCGAAATAAAAAAGGCGAAAGGAATGGAAACAACGGGCTATAAGCCTTCTATGCAAGCATAGCTATACTAGCATGTTTGATGAACTGTAAAACAATTGGCGTGTTCAGTCCGGGTAAAAGCCCGCAAAGGAGCAAAGCACGCCGTACAAATGCGCTAATGCACTACTATACCTGAAAGCCCATTTAACCGATCAATATTCCAAGAGCTGCTTGATACGTAAAGCAACTTTCTCCGGGGTGGGAAGCATGGCATTTTCCAATCCTGTATTCATGGGAACTGCAGGCAGGTTAAGTGCTCCCAATACCTGTACCGGGGCATCCAGCCATTGGAAGCAGTTGCCGGCGATCCGGCCGGCCAGCGCTTCTGCAAATGAATTGTTCTGTTGTTCTTCTGTCAACACCAGGCATTTGCCATGACGCTTCACTTCTTCAAACACCAATTCTTCATCCAGCGGGAACAGGGTCCTGAGGTCAATGATTTCCACCTGCCCGGGGAATAAACGGGAAGCGGCCTTTGCCCAATACACGCCCATGCCATAGGTCACCACCACACAACTATTGCCCATGTTCACCTGCCTGGGATCAGCCACTTGCACAAAACCGGCCCTTCCCAGTGGCAATACGTAATCAGCAGAAGGTTCTACCCTCCTGGCATCTTCAGTTCCGGGTACCTTGCTCCAGTAAAGGCCTTTGTGCTCCAGCATCACTACGGGGTTAGGATCGAGGAAAGCTGCCTTCATCAATCCTTTCATATCGGCTGCGTTGGATGGATATACCACTTTTATTCCCTTGATGGTCAGCAAGGTTGACTCTATACTGCCGCTATGGTAAGGACCTCCGCCGCCATATGCCCCAATGGGCACACGGATCAGGGTTTGTACCGGGAATTTTCCGCAGGACAGGTAGCAGGACTTGGAGATCTCGGTCACCAACTGGTTAAAACCGGGATAGATATAATCGGCAAACTGCACTTCCACGATCGGCTTCACGCCTACTGCACTCATCCCGACTGTGGATCCGATGATATAGGCTTCCTGGATGGCAGTATTGAAGACCCGGTGGTCGCCGAAATGTTCGGCAAGGGTGGCAGCTTCACGGAACACCCCACCCAGCCTGCGACCTACATCCTGGCCATATAATACAGCTTCCGGGTATTGCTCCATGATCTCGCGGATGGCAAACAAAGCGGCATCCACCATTAACACCCTTTCCTTTCCGGCTGGTTGCCGGTCACCCTGTTCCGATTGCACCGGTGTGGGCACAAACACATGTTCTGTCACTAGTGCCGGGTCGGGTTCAGGTGCCGCAACTGCCCGGGCGAAATCATTGGCCACTTCGGCTGCTGCTTCCCTTTCTATTTGCTCCAACACTACCGGGCTAATGCCCATATTGACCAGCTTCGACCTCAACAAGGGACGGGGATCACGTAAGGCATGTTGCTGCAGGTCTTCATCTGTCCTGTAAAACTCGCGCCTTACCCCACTGGTATGGTGACCCAGCAAGGGAACGCTGGCTTGCACCAGGAAGGGCCTTCTTTCCTTCCGGACCTTCCCCACTACTTCCTGCATCAATTGGTAGCTGGCCTCAAAATCACTGCCATCCACCTTTACCGCTTCCAGGCCAGGGAATCCGGCCGCATAGGCACAGGCATCCATGACCCTTGCCTCCTCGGCACTAACGCTGATGCCCCAGCGATTGTCCTGCACCAGGTAGATAATGGGCAACTTCTTTAATATGGCAAACTGAAAGGCTTCACTGACTTCTCCTTCTGTTACACTGGCATCACCCAGCGAACAAACCACTACGGGCATGGCCCCGTCCACCCCTTTCTTCAATAAGGGCGACAGGGTCTGTTCCAGGTACTGCAAGCCCTGGGCAATTCCCGTTGTGGGGATCACCTGCATGCCGGTGGCACTGCTCTGGTGGATGATGGTGGGTTTATCGTTCCCCTTGTAGTTAGGGTGTGAATAGTATTCGCGGCCCCCGGTAAAAATATCGGGGCCTTTGGCGAGTAATTGCAACATCAGTTCGTAAGGACTGAAGCCGAGTCCCAGCAATAGGCTTTCATCACGATAGTAAGGGCTGACATAGTCCTGCGGCTGCAATTGAAAAGCAGCAGCCAGTTGGATAGCCTCATGCCCCCTTGAAGTGGAGTGAACATATTTACAGATACTCCGGTTGCTCTCGTAGGTATCGGCCATGTTTGCCGCCAGGCACATTTTCCTGTAGGCTTTCAACAGCAATTCAGTTCCTTCCATAGTGTTCAATAAGTTGCAAATATAAACGAACAACTGTTAGCAGTAATTTCACGGGTGCCCGAAAAAATAACAGACCGGCCATACCGGTCTGTTATAATCATCAATATTTCTTCTAATTATTATTTGATCTCGAGGTTGAACATGGGCTGGTCCTCCAGGAAGCCCTCCAGTTCATCACCTACCACACATTCACCTACCCCTGCAGGGGTACCGGTAAACACCAGGTCACCGATATTCACGGAGAAGTAATTGGAGATATGGGCCACAATACTGTCGAAATCGTACATCATCAGGGAAGAGTTACCCTTCTGCACCAACTCTTTATTCTTATACAAACTGAAATTGATATCCTTTTTATTCTTGATATCGGTAAAGGGGATCCACTTGCCAATGACAGCAGAGTTGTCCCAGGCCTTCGCCTTTTCCCAGGGCAGGCCTTTCTCCTTTAACTCATTTTGGATATCGCGGGCGGTAAAGTCGATCCCTACGGAAACAGCGTCATAATATTTACTGGCATAACGCTCCTGGATATATTTTCCATTCTTACAGATACGCAGCACCAGTTCGCACTCATAGTGCAATTCATTGGTAAACTCAGGGTAATAGAATGGCGTATGCGACTGTAATAACGCGCTTTTCGGCTTCATGAACACCACAGGTTCATCGGGTACCTCATTTCCCAGTTCTTTGGCATGCGCCACATAGTTACGGCCTATGCAGAATATTTTCATATTCAATAAGGGTTTAATGACTGAAAAATCATTTGAAATAGGGGGACCTGGACAGGTCGGCGGTTCGCATAGGTATTATTGAATAAGTGTAGCTAGGACCTTGGTCTGCGAAAATAACATTTCATTAGCACAAATCATAAATTGAAGGTTAGATTATTGAACTGGTTCATAGCTGTTGCCAAACCGGCCAGCACAAACTGTTCTATCGCCTCCACGCTTTTGTTGGTTTTCTCCATCACCACTCCCTCCTCTTCCTTCTTCCATTTTCCCAATACAAAATCGGCCTGCCTGCCTTTCGGGTAGTCATTGCCGATACCGAAACGTAATTTAGGGTATTCCGTGGTTCCAAGAGCTTCCTGGATACTTTTTAGTCCATTATGGCCGGCATCGCTACCAGACCCCCTGAGCCTCATGCGTTCCAGCGGGAGGGCAAGGTCATCCAGTACCACCAAAATATTCCCAATAGCTATAGACTCCTTATCCCGCCAGTATTTCACGGCCTTTCCGCTCAGGTTCATAAACGTGTTGGGCTTGATGACCACCAGCTGCTTGCCCTTTAGTTTCAGTTCGGCCACATCAGCCAGCCGGTCTGCCCTGAATTGGCCATTGTGCTTTTTCACCAGTGCATCCACCACATCAAAGCCGATATTATGCCGGGTATGCGCGTATTCATCCCCGATATTTCCCAAACCAACGATCAGAAACTTGTTCATAGCCTGAAAATGTTTTGAGTCAGGCCCGGTTTAGGGGCCAGCTATAAAAAAGCCCAGTCCTAAACAGACCGGGCCCCTTTATCGTCAAGGAAAAATTACTTTTTGCCTTTAGCAGCTTCTGCTTCTTCCTGCTTCAACTGACGGGTCATTACGATAGAAGCGATGGGAATACGGGGAGAGTTCAGGATCTCCATGTTTTCAACCTTTACGTCTTCTACACGTACGTTCTCGTTCAGGTCAAGGTTGGTGATGTCCATCTCAATGCTCTCTTTCAAGAACTTGGGCAGGGTCTTCACCTTCAATGCCTTCATCTTTACGATCAGCTTACCACCAGCCTTTACACCGGCAGGAGCTCCTGTCAGGCGCAGGGGCAGGGTAGCGATAACTTTTTTGTCTTCAACCAGTTCCAGCAAGTCTACGTGGTTCAGGCTATCAGATACCTTGTCAAACTGCAGATCCTTCAGGATACACTTGTAAGACTGGCCATCAACCTTTACTTCAGCAACCTGGAATTCTCCAGTGTAAACCAGCGGCTTGAAAGCAGCTGCTGTAGCAGTGAAGCTGATTTCTTTTGCACCCCCGTAAATTACACCTGGCACTTTGCCCTCAGAGCGAAGTTGGCGGGCGGCTTTTTTGCCAAGCTCGGTCCTGAGTTGTCCTTCGATTGTAATTGTTTTCATTGTGTTGTATTTAAAAAAAGTTTACTTGTCCCTTCTTTGCGAGTGAATGAACAGGCTGGTAATGCTCCTGTTCTCAAACGCGTTCCGCAGTGCTACTGCAAAAAGATCCGCCACTGACAACACCTTGATCTTCTCACACTCTTCCCTCAGCGGGATGGTATCACAAACCACCAATTCTTCCAGCACACTGTTACGGATATTGTCATATGCCTTTCCGCTTAAAACCGGGTGCGTACACAGCGCCCTCACACTCCTCGCTCCCTTGTCCAACAACAACCCGGCACTTTTGGCTAGTGTTCCCCCGGTATCGCAGATATCATCAATAAGCACCACATCCCTGTCTGTCACATCACCGATCACCACCATGCTGGCGATCTCATTCGCCCTTTTCCTGTGCTTATCGCAGATCACCATTTCTGCATTAAAGTAGCTGGCGATCTCCCTGATACGATTGGCACTACCCACGTCAGGGGCCGCAAAGGTAAGGTTTTCCAGCTTTAATTGCTCGATATAGGGAATAAATATGGCGGAACTATCCATATGATCCACAGGGATATCAAAGTACCCCTGGATCTGGGCAGCATGTAAGTCCATGGTAATCACCCTGTCAGCACCTGCGGCGGTCAGCATATTGGCAACCAGTTTCGCACCGATGGCCACCCTTGGTTTATCCTTCCTGTCCTGCCTGGCATAGCCATAATAAGGGATCACCGCGATGACCTTATAGGCGGAGGCCCTGCGGGCGGCATCGATCATGAGCAACAATTCCATCAGGTTATCGGAAGGTGCGAAAGTGCTTTGCACCAGGAAAACCACGTCCCCCCTGATACTTTCCATGAAAACCGGCTGGATTTCTCCGTCGCTGAACTTCTGGATCTTGATCTGGCCAAGGGTGGTGCCGAAGCTGGTGGCAATTTTTTCTGCCAGGTATTGGGAGCCAGTACCCGAGAAGATTTTTGCAGTAGACGCCATAGATGTTGAATTGGTGCGGCGAAGATAAAGATTGGGCGAAAAAGTACCCAGCACCAAAGCCAAAAAAGGTTGCACAATTTGTGCAACCTCAATAATTTACTGGTTTTACGAACTAGCGAACCGATGCCAGTACCTGCGACTGGCCTGAAGTTCTTACTTGTTCAGTTTGGCTCACCCCGGCAGTTTTGGCAGTGCTCACCGCCTTGAAAACGGCGGAGCAGATGAAAATCGAAAAGAACAAAGCTGCCACGTAAATACCTACGCAAAAGAGCATAGACTGCACCCCACCGAGGTTGCTGAATGTTCTGGCATTCATGGATATTGATTTTAGGTTTTCAATGGACAGAATCAACTTCAGTACACAAGTTTCATGCCTGTGTTAATTCTGGGTGAAAAGACCGTTTTACAGGTCTAAATTATTGACTAATCTTATGCCATGCAAGCGCGGAAACACTCAATTAAATCATGGGCAAAAGCCGACAGGCCCCGCGAAAAACTACTTAGTAAAAGTCCGATAGCCCTGACTGATTCAGAGTTATTGGCCATACTGATCAATGTAGGCAACAGGGAACAATCGGCCCTCGACCTGGCCAAATCGGTCCTATCGGCCGGCCGGAACAACCTGCAGGAACTGGGGAAACTTTCTGTTTATGACCTGATGAAAATCAAGGGGATAGGTGAAACCAAGGCCATTACAATTGTGGCTGCGCTGGAACTGGGTCGCCGTAGGCAAGCCGCCCAGGCCCTGACACACCCCGTTATCTCCTGTAGCCGGGATGTGGCCAACTACCTCCAAAGCCTTTACCAGGACCATCGCCATGAAGTATTCGTGGTCCTTTTCCTGAACAGGGCCAATAAGATCAGGCATGCAGAAGTGATCAGTTCAGGTGGGCTGACCGGCACTGTGGCCGACCCCCGCATCATCATGCGCAAGGCCATTGAACAGGAAGCGGTCGCCCTGATCCTCAGCCACAACCACCCTTCCGGCAACCTAAAGCCCAGTAAGGCCGATGAAGAACTAACCTATAAGATAAAAGAAGCGGCCAGGCTACTGGACATCCGCGTGATGGACCATATCATTGTCAGCAATGAAGGATACTTCAGTTTTGCTGATGAGGGGTTACTCTGAAAAGGAGGGAATACCAAAATAAAAAGGCACCTAAAACCATAGCCTTTCGTTAGGAGTGAAAACCTTAAGCTATGTTCCAGGCGCCTTGGGAATAAACTGATCAG
Source organism: Flavihumibacter rivuli (assembly GCF_018595685.2). Lineage (NCBI taxonomy): Bacteria > Pseudomonadati > Bacteroidota > Chitinophagia > Chitinophagales > Chitinophagaceae > Flavihumibacter > Flavihumibacter rivuli. Next base: position 253,276 of record NZ_CP092334.1, on the reverse strand, counting down.
GCTTGTGCGGCTGGACCACCAAAATTCATCGGCAACTGGATCTCCTCCAGGTCCTTGATTTCACCGTTCACATCTTCAAACCTGCTGATATTTTCGGTAAGGGCTTTCATGAATCGCTTGGCATGCTGGGGAGTAAGAATGATCCTAGACTTCACCCTGCTCTTGGGCGTACCCGGCATCACATTTACAAAATCAATCACAAATTCCGCATGGGAATGCGTGATGATGGCAAGGTTAGCATATTCACCTTCTGCAACTTCTTCCGAAATTTCAATATTCAACTGGTTGTTGGCATTTTCCATGTTCAATACTTTTCAGCTGTAAAGCTAATAATAAAGACTTGTACCATCATATTAATCCTGGTCACCAGGCTACCATCAACTGGAACTTTATCTCTGACCTAACCGGACCATTTACCTCATCCCAGCCTGAACCAATGGTTTCGCGGTCGGCATAGATGGTGGAAGACCAGCGCAACCACCATTTCAATGAAAGACCATTCCATTTATCCTGCTTCCACTTGCCACCAAGCTGAAGGTAATACCGCCAACCACGGTCATACATCGCCGGTATCGAAAAAGCATATTGCACATCCCTTTCGTAAGCATAGATCCTGCTGGCATATCCATCCGTACCAAAATATTGAAACCTTGCAGAAAGGTTCAACCCGGTCCTGTTCCAATCGTAACGACCATCAGCAAACACCGAATAACCCTGCTCACCTTCCAGCCCTTTCTGCACTTTCACCCATTCTAGCCTGAGGTCCGTCACCAATAGCCTGCCCCACTTCCATTCCGCATGCAAGCGAAGATTACGGAACTTACTGTCAATCAAATACCGCAACCGACCATCCTCACTATTCTCTTCCTTCTCCCCTTGCCGGTACCGCAAATACACCACCCCTTTCTTACGTTTGGTCCATTGTACCAATAGCTGCTGCTCAGATCCCCGGGATGGCGCATCAGCCCTGAACCTTAACCAGGGAAACCTGAACTGGTCTGCGAAGGCTTCCACTGCAAGGGATGGCAAGGGCTGCATCCTGAGCCCGGTAAAGAATCCCTTCTCATTTTGGACCGTAGAGCTCTCAGTAAAGGCATTGCCATAGCGGGAAAAATAGGAAGGGGCAACATCCCTTACTAATAAGGACAATTCAACTTTTGGATGCAATCCCAGCAGCAAGCCCTGCATCCACGCACTCCCCTTCAACGACCGCGCATACTCACCAAAAAGGAAAAGATTGCGAATGGAATAACTGTAATGCATACCTGCATTCATGGATCCCTGCCCACGGAATGCATACAGCTGGTAAGGGGCATTACCTGGTACAGCAGGCAGGCTATAATGGGAATACACCCCTGCCAGTCCAACCTTTAACCTGGCACTGCCCCTGTCAATGGATACAGCCGCCTGATTCTCCCTGACTGATCCCTTATCCGCAAGTTCAGCAATAGTCCGGTGGTATCCAGACTCATTGATGGAACTGAAGCCAACCATCCTGCCATCCTCCTCCACCAGGTTGGCCGTTAACTTCCTTGATGACACCCATATATTACTCGCCCACTTCCCCTTTTGCAGTTGCACCGCGACGCCCCTGTTGAAATTATACTCCCCGGCTGATCGATAAGGCCTGACGCCCGATGCATTCCGGAAAATACCCATCACGCCCCCGGCCTTTCCCATGGCCAATCCCTGCCAATGCACAAGCCCCTGGCCGATGCTGACGGTATAATCGCCTATGACCAGGGATCGAACCACACCCCTACCCTTCAACAAAAGGTAGAAGCCAGTCCTGTCCGGCAACCCTTTCCATAAATAAGGTTCACCCGCATCCTTTTCCGCCAATAATCCCCATTGCAGGGACTGACCCGATTGGCCATGGTAACGAAAGAAGAGTTTCGAAGGCCCGCCCAGGTATACCCTCCTGCCATTCTCATCGCCCAAAAAACCCTTTCCCTTCTGCAGGAATTGCTGCACCCTGAACAAGATTTGCTGGCTGACCGCCCTATCCAGCCTGAGGTCCGCAAATAACAATTCCCTGGTCTCAAAATGGATATAGGGCCTGACCTGCCGGATCGTCGTTTCATCCCATCCGGGCACGGCTTGCAGCATATAAATATGCTTTATCCTTCCAAATGTTTTCCTGAAAAGAATCAATGCCTGTATTTGCTTCAAGGTCAAAAAAGGGAACACAGCCAGTTCTGAAGCAGTGGCCTCGTTGATGGAAAGCCTGTCCTTCAGTAAAGCTTCCCTGTCCAGTAGCCAGCCATCATCCTCATTCTCCTGGCCCGACCTTTCTGCCATCTGCTCCAGGTGCTGGTCAGGATATGCCTGCTGCTGCTGCGCAAATAAGCCGGCACCAAACAGCACTATCGTCAACATACAACCGAAGGCCTTCCAACCTTCCTTCCATTCCATCCATTTCCTATTCATGACTTGCGGGCTTTAGTCCAATCGAATACCAATCCTATCCCGGGCTCAAATCCCAGGACCGGGTACCAATTCAGTGTAACACGGGTCCCGAAACCCTTCTTTTTCCAGCCGGTTTCTATGCCTGATTTCCTGGGATTGGATTGCCATGAAAAAGCCAACAGGAACCGCTGTTCCAACCGGTACTGCAAGGACACCGCAACATTGACGGGCATGTCATTTCCTATGCCAATGAATACATCGGAATAAAGATCGCCTGACCACTCCTTACCGGCATTGAGCGCCATGAGCCAACCATTTACCCGGTCAACAGGACCAGCGGCAGCGCGGTAATGGGCCATTGCCCCTATGGAAACATTGTCTAAGCGCCTGGAAAGTCCGGCCATGGCCAGCCAATTCAACGCTCCCTGGTAGCCGGGAGCAGAAACCATCCCACCCTTTATCCCCACCCCTATTTGCCAATTCGGGGAAAGGGCAATTCCATAAGCAAGCACAGGATCGATCTCTTTCAATTGGTGGTTCCCCCAACTGGACACACCAAGGGCGATTCCCTGCCTATCCCCCAACAGGAAAGAAGCACCTACCCGGGTAAAAGAAAGTCCGGCAAGACCAAATGGTCTGCTGCCATAAGCAGCCAGGGAAGAGGTTCGGAAAGAAGCGACCACAGAAGGATCAGTAAAACAGGCAAAAGGGGAGAGAAACTCACGGCTCCTTAACCCGGCAGCGGGATGCAGTTCCTTTAAATAGTTGAAGTCCTGCTGGGCACCAAGTCCCAGGGACAACAATAGCATTACCAAAACAACACCGATCCCTTTCATCACACCTGCAAACTGCACTATTCCAGGTGTAAATAAAAAGGTATTAAAACGGTATTTAAACAAAAAAGTGCACCGCAATGGTGCACCTTTTATTAGTAGGGAAATGATCCGTTTAGAACTTATCCCAGAACAGCTTGGTGGTAACCTTATCACCGCCAATCTTGGATGCAGCAGCATCGTAATTGGCCTTGTTAAGGTTCTGTTCGTTGAATGGATAGGTATAACGAACAGGAATGTCAGAAAGTGCATTCTCAGGCTTTACCAGCACTGGGTAATCCAACCTTCTCCATTCGATCCAGGCATCAAAGCTACGGTTGTACAATGCGATCCACTTCTGGAAGCCGATCTTCTGCTTATAGTTACCAGTTGCGGTAGCATAAGCGACCTTAGGATTGGCCAGGTAAGCAGTGATCTGTGCTGTTGGCACACCCCATGCTTCCATAGAAGCGGTGATAGCCTTATTGTAGTGATCAGCAGCTGTACCACCTACAGCGAAATTGCGCTCTACAGCTTCAGCCAGCAGGAACTCCACTTCCTCATACCCAAGCAGGATATGGGCATAAGAGGGGTCCGTTATAGCTTCAGCTGGCTTGGAATAGGTAGCATAGTTGTTGGATGCGCCATACTTTCCACCGGTATATCCGCCATTGGCATCTTCTGTGAAAAAGTAAGGGATGCGTGGATCAGCAACAGTCTTCATTGCATCAACAATAGTGTTGGCAGCAACAAAGTCCTTACGACCGCTCTGCACCAGGTTAACCCAAATAGGATTGGTGTTTGGCGGAGCAGCCAGGTACTGCAATAACGCATTGTCGTCATTGGAAGTAAATACACCAGAAGCTACTGCAGACTCTACAGCTGCCTTGGCGGTTGTTGCATCAGCATCAGCCAGCAACATTCCCAATTTCAACTTGAGGGAGTTAGCGTACTTTTTCCATGCGTCAATATCACCATGATAATAAAGGTCTGCATCAGGGAAGGCTCCGGCCGCTGCATCAAGGGCTGCGATGTCCTGGTTCAACCTGTTGATCAGGTCCTTGGCAATGGTCAGACCATCATCATAGGTAGGCTTCAGGTTATTGTAATCCAAAGCCTGGCTGTATGGGATGTCACCGAAAGTATTCAGCAAAGTTGAATAAGCCTGAACCTGCAAGATATCGTTCAGTGCCAATTGGTTCGCTTTTACTTTAGGATCCAGGAATGCATCAGCCTCAAGCAACCTGTTGGATTCCTTCAGGTCTACCAATACATCACGGTAAATAGTTGTCCAGAAACCCTGCGGAATGTTTCGGGTATTCAGGTCATAGTTACTTTCGTCAGTATAAGTGGTTTCAGTCCAATGCTGGGCGATCAGCCTCCAGATATTGAGGTTTACGCTGGGCGAAGCCATTGCATCGGCGAAATTTTTCTGTGAATTGGAGAAGAGCATCTCAGCAGGAACCTGGCTGGCATTCTTCTGGTCCACATTCATATCACCAAAATCTTTCTTACAGGACGCCAGCATCATCAAGGAAGCGGCCCCTAATATTGTGAGTTTGTTCATTTTCTTCTTGTTTAGAATTTCAGTTTAAGGTTGAAACCAATGTTGCGTGTGGTCGGATAAGCACCACCCTGGTAACCTTGCAGGTTGCCTGAACTCAGGTTCTCTTCAGGATCTGCATAAGGCATGTTCTTGTGGATGATCCAGAGGTTACGGCCGATCAGTGACAGTTCGATGCCCTTGAAAGCAGGAATCCTGCTCATTACACTCCTGGGCAGCGCATAGGTCAGTGACACTTCACGCAGTTTCACGAAACTGGCATCATAAACGAAACTGGCTGCAGGTGAATACCTGTAACCATAAGCGCCATAGTTAACCGCACTTACACGGATATCATTGGGCTTGCCATCTTCCTTAACACCCGGACGGATGATACCACCACCTGCGCTCAGCGGCGCACGCAGCGGGTTACCGAGGTCGTTGAGTCCGGCAGTTTCAGGATAAAGCCCGGTTGCCAGTCCATAATACATATCCAGGGAGAAGATATCACCACCCTGGCGTACATCTATCAGGAATCCAAAGGACAGGTCCTTGTAACGGAAGGTGTTCTGCACACCGCCGATCCAATCAGGATTAGCATTACCAATGATCTCATTAGAAGTAGTGGACAACTTGTAACGGCCATTTGCACCGACAGTTGGTTGACCATTGGTGTATACGAAGTTATTCCCGCGGATAGTACCATAAGGCTGGCCAAGGGCAGCGTTAAGGGAAACCCCACCCTGGAAGGTAGCCAACTGCAGGTTATCGATCTTGTTACCGCTTTCATCGGTATACAGTTCCTTAACCAGGTTGCGGTTCCTTGTCCAGTTAACATTGATATTCCAGCTGAAATCCTTGGTCTTCACAGGTACTGCGAACAAAGACACTTCCCAACCCTGGTTCTGCACATCACCGGCATTGATGTAACGACGGGTATAACCAGTTGAGCTGGAAATAGCGATCGGAAGGATCTGGTTGATGGTATTGGTCCTGTAGTAGCTCACGTCAAAGCCTAAACGACTGTTCAGGAATGCCATTTCCAGACCGATCTCCTTGCTCTTGGTACGCTCTGGTTTCAGTGAACCGTTGTTCTTGGTACCAGGCAGTGAGAACAATGGGGATGTACCAAATGGAGCTGGCTTATCATAAGTATCGTAGAGGCTCAACGGGGGAGCATCGTTACCTACTTCAGCGTAGTTGGCACGGAACTTACCATAGCTCAACCAGCTGGGCTGCCACATCTTGGAGAATACCCAACCCAATGAAACAGAAGGATAGTAATAGGTATTGTTGTCTTCAGGCAGTGTAGAAGAAACATCCCTGCGGATAGCACCTTCCAGGAACAGCATGTCGCGGTAACCAAGGCTGGCGTTAGCGAACAGACCATCCACTTCCACCTCCCTTAATGACTCAGTAGGTGCATTGATGGGGTTCAGGGAGTTGGACAAGGCATAGAACCTTGGAACAACCAGACCGCCATTGGTTGAAGCATAGATAGACTCAGACTTGGTCTTGCGGATATTACCCCCCACCAGTCCTTTCAGGGTCAGGTCGTTGGTGATGTCCTTATTGAAGTTCAGCATCAGGTCATAGTTGAATTCCCTGAAGCTCCTGTTGTAACGGCTATACTGGGAAGGATCGACTGAACCTTTGGCAATCCTTTCCTCCTGCAGCTCATCGTAAGCATCAAGAGAGATACGTCCCATCACATCCAACCAGCTGGCGATTTTGTAGTTCAGCATCACATTACCGAAATAGCGGTAACGATTGTCGTTCTGGTAGTTCTCAAAACGGGTCCAGTAAGGGTTATCCCAGTAAATGGGCACGAGGTCGGTAGGATCGGCCCAGTTCCAGGTTACGTTCTTCTTGGTACGCTCGTAGGCAGCCTTCTGCTCGGCCAGGTCTACGTTGATCGGCCACCACTGGCGGAAATTGGTCATCAGGTTCTTGGAATCATAACCAGTACCATAACGGCCACGGCCATCGATCTTGGAGAAATTGATATTCGCGGTAGCGGTCAATTTCGGGGTGATGTTATAAGCGGCACCAAAGTTCACCAGGTCCTTAACCAACTGGCTGTTGGGCAGGATACCCTTTTCAGTGTTCTTGGTATAACCCAGCTTGAACCAACCCCTGTCATTACCACCGTCAACAGTTACGTTAGTGCTGGTAGTAAGGGCATTCTGGAAAATGTAGAATGGATCATTTACTGCACCAACCCAAGGCTTGGCCTTGCCAAAGTTGGGAGAAGTAGGATCGAAAGCATCCCACTGGTAAACCAATTTGTTGGGATCGAAAGGCGCACCATAAGAAGCGTCTTCGCTGGTTGGGGAAACCAGGTCATCAATTCCATCACCGTTGATATCGCGGGAAAGGAAATAGCCTGAATCATCTTCGTAATATTGGCCATAACCCTGGCCATATTCCTTCTGGTACTTGGCGAAAGTGCTGCGGTCAACTGTACCAACGGTCAAACCGCTGTTGACAGTTACACCCAATCCTTTCTTACCCTTCTTGGTAGTGATCATTACCACACCATTGGCAGCCCTTGAACCATAAAGGGCAGTTGCGGCAGCACCCTTCAATACGTTGATGGACTCAATGTCATCAGGGTTGATATCTGCAGCGGCATTACCGTAGTCATAACCACCACGGCCAGTCTGCTGGTTGCCACTGTTGGTGTTGGAGTTATCGAAAGGCACACCGTCAATTACGAAAAGTGCCTGGTTGGTTCCGGTAAGTGATTTGGAACCACGGATCACGATATTGGTAGATCCACCCATAGAGTTGTTACGCTGGATCTGAACACCGGACACCTTACCAGAAAGAGAGTTAACGAAGTTCGCATCCCTGGCGGCAGCGATGGCTTCACCATCTACCTTCTGGGCAGCATAACCCAATTCATTTTTGGAACGCTTCACACCCAGGGCGGTTACTACCACCTCTTTCAGGTTGCTTTGGGGCTGAAGGCTAAGGGAAAGCACAGTTTGGTCACCCAGCTTGATCTCATAGGTCTCATAACTGGCGGCGCTCACCTCAAGGACAGCGCCAGGTTCTGCATCAATTTTGAAGTTTCCGTTTTGATCAGCAGCCACCCCCTTAGTACTACCCTTAACTTTTACAGATGCGAATGGGATCGGGCTCCCCTTCTCATCCCTGACCTGCCCGGTAATGGTCCGGGCCTGTCCATAAGCTAAGGCTCCGGAGAGCAAAAGCGCAAACAGGATTGACGAAGTTTTTCTCATGTTTGTGTGTTTTTAAAAATATGGGGCTGAAATTACCAAGGAATAAAATTGTTAAGATTTTCTTAAGTCAGTATTTGCGGTAACAACCTAAGAATTGATATTACTTTTCAAATATTACAACTATTGGTTATTTCGATAAAGGAGGCAATCCTAGCGATTTTCAATTATATATATTATTTATTTAATTCTTTAAATACTATTAATCAATATAATAATTAACAATCAAACTAACATTCGTTAGCATAAGTAGTTGTAAATCAGTCTCAAGGAAGGTTTTAACATTCCTATAGGCTATTGAATGTCCTTTTATGAAAAAGCGAATTCCTGCGTTATTTACACAACCAGGAGGAATATAAATCAGGTTTCCTTAACGTACCGTAACTTTGCGCCCATGCAAATTTTAGACGGTCTGTTGGTCTCCAGGGCCACAAAGGAAGAACTGAAAATCAAGGTTGCCCAGCTGGTAACGGAAGGCAAAAAAGTCCCTCACCTCGCTGCCATCCTGGTGGGAAACAATGGCGCCAGCGAAACTTATGTAGGCGCAAAGGTCAAGGCCTGTGAAGAGATCGGGTTCAAATCCACCCTTATCCGGCTGGAAGCAGAGATCAGCGAGTTCAAGCTGCTTTCCATCATTGAAGACCTCAATAACGACCTCGATATCGATGGCATCCTGGTTCAGCTACCCCTGCCCAAGCATATCTCTGACGAGAAGGTGATCAATACCATCCACCCTTCCAAGGATGTTGACGGCTTCCACCCCGTTAACGTGGGCAAAATGGTACAGGGGCTGGACACCTTTATCCCGGCTACCCCTTATGGCATCATGCTGATGCTGGAGCACTATAAGATCGACACAAAGGGAAAACATGCTGTTGTCATCGGCAGGAGCAATATCGTTGGCCGCCCCATGAGCATCCTGCTCAGCCAGGCCGCCAACCCAGGCAACTGCACCGTCACCATCACCCACTCCCATACCCATAACCTCGAAGAACTTTGCAGGAATGCCGATATCATTGTGGCTGCATTGGGTAAACCGGAGTTCGTAAAAGCGAATATGGTCAAGGATGGCGCCATCGTCATTGATGTAGGCATCACCCGGGTGGCCGACAGCTCAAAGAAATCCGGCTTTGCCCTCAAAGGCGATGTTGACTTCAAGGAGGTAGCACCCAAATGCTCCTTTATCACCCCGGTACCGGGTGGCGTAGGCCCCATGACCATTGCCGCCCTGATGAAGAATACCTACAAGGCCTGTTTAGATAAGAACTGATTTATTAAATCCAGATAAGATTACCCGTTTGAATACCATCGCTATCCAATCAAACACGACCACCCTGCCGGTGATGGAAGCTTTTTACACCCTACAGGGGGAAGGCTTCCATCAGGGCAAGGCCGCCTATTTCATCCGCCTCGGGGGCTGTGATGTGGGTTGCGTATGGTGCGATGTAAAAGATAGCTGGGATGTCAGTAAACATCCGCAACTTACTATCAATGATATTGTGGAAGAAGCCTGCCAATATCCGGGAAGGCTGGCGGTTATTACCGGTGGGGAACCCCTCATGCATAACCTCGATGCCCTGACCAAGGCACTTCACGAGGCAGGCTTCCAGACCAATATTGAAACATCAGGATCCAGCCCGCTCAGCGGGGAATGGGACTGGATCTGCCTCTCCCCTAAAAAATTCAAGGCGCCCCTGCCAGAGGTCATTACCCATGCACATGAGTTAAAAGTGGTGGTCTTCAACAAATCCGACTTTGCCTGGGCGGAGAAATATGCCGAACTGGTTAACCCCGATTGCAAACTTTACCTGCAACCTGAATGGGAAAAAAGGGATGCCATGCTGCCGCTGATCATTGATTACATCAAAGCCCACCCCCAGTGGGAGCTTAGCATTCAATCCCACAAGTACATCAACGTACCTTAGGCAAGGCTTTAACTTTTTAATGCCCTTCCCGCTCATAATTTGGCCTATCTTTCGTTTTAGTACCAGCCAGTTGATCTGCCTATGCTAAAACATATCCTGAATTTCCTTGCAATTACCCTGTTGGCTTTCCCGGTGTTGGCCCAGGACTACGATCCCGTTAAGGTGAACAAAAAAGCCGCCCGGCTTTATGAGAACGCCCTGAATAAGGCGCAGGACGGGGATTTCAAGGAAGGGATCCGCATCCTGAAGGAAGCCGTGGGCATAGATCCCCGCTTTGCCGATGCCTACCTTTCCATCGCAGGCATGTACGGGGAACTGAAGGATTACGACAACTCCATTCTGTATTACGAGAAGGCCAAAGCTGTCGACTCCGTTTATTTTGGCGATTACAACCTGCCCTATTCCATCAACCTGGCAGGCAAAGGCAGGTTCAACGATGCCCTCCATGCCGTGAACAGCTTCCTGACCATCAATAACCTGAATGACGCTAGCATAAAGGCCGGTAATTACAGGCGGAAATGCTATCTATTTGCCCTTGAACAATCTACCCAACCCGGCATCATGAATTATTCCTTCACCCCCCAAAACCTGGGTGACAGTGTGAATAGCGATGTGTCGGAATACTATCCAGCCCTTACCATTGACAACAAGCAACTGGTCTTCACGAGGCGGGTCAATAATTTCAATGAGGATTTCTTTGGCACGCGGCTGAACGCCAATAATTGGAGCAAGGCCAAAGGACTGGAAGGCCAGATCAATTCCAACCTGAATGAGGGTGCGCAAAGCCTTTCCATTGATGGGGAATGGCTGGTTTTTACCGGTTGCAATTTCCCCGAAGGCCGCGGTAGTTGCGATCTCTATATTTCCTTCCTGACACCGGACGGCTGGAGTGAACCCGAAAACCTGGGAAGGACTATCAACACAGAATCATGGGAATCGGCACCCAGCCTATCCCCTGACAAACGCGACCTCTATTTCGCCAGTACAAGGCCCGGCGGCTATGGCGGAAGCGATATTTGGGTGAGTCACCTCCTTCCCGATGGCCGCTGGAGTGAAGCCCGGAACCTGGGCCCCGAGATCAATACCAGTGGTGATGAAAGTTGCCCTTTCATCCATGCCGATAACCAGACCCTCTATTTCACTTCCAATGGCCTGCAGGGGTATGGCGGTGATGACCTGTTCATGGTACGTAAGGGTCCTAAAAAATCCTGGAGCCTGCCCGTGAACCTGGGCTATCCCATCAACACCATCGAAAACGAAGGCAGCCTGGTCATTACCTCCGACGGCGGTACTGCCTATTATGCCAGCGACCGGGCAGATAGCCGCGGCGGACTGGATATTTACACTTTCACCATGCGCCAGGATGTGCGCCCTATCAAGACCCTCTGGGTAAAAGGAAGAGTCATGGATGAGAACACCAAAAAAGGGTTGCCTTCCGCTGTTGAACTGACCGACCTCTCCACCAGGGAAACCGTTAGTAAGGTACAAACCGATGAAACCGGTAATTACCTCATTACCCTGCCTGTTGGAAGGGATTATGCCTTCAATGTGAACCGCAAGGGCTACCTCTTCTTTTCAGAAAATTTCCCTTTGAGCAAGAAGACCCCGGATTCTACCTACAATATTGATATCCTCCTGAAGCCAATCACCCCCAATGCCATTATGGTACTGAAGAATATCTTCTTCAGCACCAATAGCACAACATTAGACAGTACCTCCATGGTTGAACTGGACAAACTGGTGCAGATGCTGCGGGAGAACCCGGGACTGAATATCCAGATCAACGGCCATACCGATAATGTAGGTAAGGCAGCCGACAACCAGAAACTCTCCAATGGCAGGGCCCAATCTGTTGTCAACTACCTCATCAGTAAAGGCATAGATGCCAAAAGACTGAGCTTCCAGGGATATGGCGCCACCCAGCCTATTGCGGATAATACAACTGAGGAAGGGAAGGCCATGAACAGGCGGACGGAAGTCAAGGTGATCAGCCAATAAGCCGTTTTTTCACCCCCTGCCAGCCATTGTCCCATCCCCTATCTTCATGCAAAAACCTGCATGGAGGAGGAATTGCTTTACCAGGTTGCCTTAACGATGGCACCTCATATCGGCAATGTACAAGCGAAGATCCTGGTCCAGCAATTCGGATCGGCCAGTGCCATCTTCAAGGTATCCATTCACCAATTGGAAAAAGTGGAAGGCATGGGAGCCACCAGGGCCCGGGCGATCAAAAGATTCCATGACTGGGATACTGCCGCTGCACAGGTTGCCAGGCTGAAAGCCTCTTCCCTAAGAACCCTGTTCCTTTCTGATGAGGACTACCCCAGGCGACTCCTCAATTGTTACGACCCGCCAACCCTATTGTACTACGAAGGCGAAGCCAGCCTCAACCAGTCGCACCACCTTGGGATCATTGGCACCAGGCACCACTCTGAATATGGAAGGCAGGCAGCCGAAAAACTGGTTGCCGACCTGCAATCCTTACAGGTAAGCATCATCAGCGGCATGGCCTACGGGATTGACGGAGTCGCCCACAGGGCTGCCCTGAAGAACGGCATGACCACTATCGGGGTATTGGCCCATGGCCTGGACACCATTTACCCACCCGAACATGCCGGGCTGGCGAGGGAGATCACCAGAAACAAAGGCGCCCTGGTCACAGAATTCCCACCCCAAACCCTGCCGGACAAGCACCATTTCCCGATCCGCAACAGGATCGTGGCAGGGCTCTGTGACGCCATTGTGGTAGTGGAAACGGGCATCAAAGGGGGAAGCATGATCACCGCAGAATTGGCCAATGGTTACAACAGGGATGTTTTTGCCTATCCCGGTCGGGCAACAGACCCCAAAAGCAGCGGCTGCAACCAGTTGATCCGGCAGAACAAAGCCATCCTCCTGAACAATGCTTCGGAATTATTGGAATGGCTGGGCTGGAACGAGAGTCCCAAATCGGCAACAAATCCCCAACGTCCCCTATTCCCGGAACTCAACCCTACCGAACAACGCCTGGTTGATCTGCTCACGGAAAAACCCGATGCGCATATCGACACCTTGAGTATGATGGCAGGTATTCCGCAAAGCGCCATGGCTGCTGCGCTTCTCTCATTGGAAATGAACAATATCATCATGAGTTTGCCCGGCAAAAGGTACAGGTTGTTGTAACTATTCCAAATTCCTTTACCTTTGCACATGGCAACAAGAAGAAGTACTACCCGCACACCCGATTTATCATCAAAATTTTTTGGAGAAGGCCTGACCTTCGATGATGTACTACTGGTTCCTGCCTTTTCGCAGGTTTTACCCCGTGAAGTAAATATCCAGACCAAGCTGACCAAAAGCATCACGCTGAACATCCCGATGCTTTCTGCAGCCATGGATACCGTAACAGAAGCCCAACTGGCCATTGCCCTGGCAAGGGAGGGTGGTATTGGCATCCTGCACAAGAACATGACCATTGAAAAGCAGGCAGAACAGGTACGTAAAGTAAAACGCTCTGAAAGCGGAATGATCATTGACCCCGTTACCCTTCATGAGGATGCCACCATTGGTGATGCCCTCAAACTCATGAAGGAAAACAAGATCGGCGGTATTCCCATTATCGACAATAAAAATAAACTGGTTGGCATCCTTACCAACCGCGACCTCCGCTTTGAGCAAAGCAAAAGCAAAAAAGTGAGCGAGGTGATGACCAGCGAAAAACTGGTTACCGCACCGGAAGGTACCGACCTCAGGAAAGCAGAAAAGATCCTCCAGCAACATAAGATCGAGAAACTCCCGGTGGTGAAAAAGGATGGCACACTGTTAGGCCTGATCACCTATCGCGATATCCTCCAGCTCCAAAGCCATCCCAATGCCAATAAGGACGGTTTCGGCCGCCTGCTGGCAGGTGCGGCGATCGGCATTACCAAAGACATGCTCGACAGGGTTGCCGCCCTCCAGCATGTAGGGGTGGATGTGATCTGCCTGGATAGCGCCCATGGCCATTCCAAAGGCGTAATGGAAGCACTCAGGAATGTTAAGAAGAACTTTAAGAAAATGCAGGTGATCGCCGGTAACGTAGGAACCGCAGCCGGTGCGAAAGCCCTTGCAGAAGCAGGAGCAGACTGTGTTAAGATAGGAATTGGCCCGGGATCCATCTGTACGACCAGGATCGTTGCCGGAGCCGGTGTACCCCAACTCACAGCTATCATGGAAGCCTATAAGGCGCTGCAGCCACTGGGTATTCCCCTGATCGCGGATGGTGGTATCCGTTATACCGGTGATATGGTGAAAGCCCTCGCTGCCGGTGCTGATTGTGTAATGATGGGTAGCGTGTTTGCAGGTGTGGAAGAAAGCCCTGGCGAGACCATCATCTACGAAGGAAGGAAGTTCAAGGAATACCGTGGCATGGGTTCAATTGGCGCCATGGCACAGGGTTCCAGCGACCGCTATTTCCAGGATGTGGAAGACGATATCAAGAAACTGGTACCCGAAGGCATTGAAGGCCGTGTTGCTTATAAAGGCTTCCTCCGCGAAGTGGTATCCCAGTTCGTTGGGGGCCTCAGGGCTGGTATGGGCTATTGTGGAGCCAAGGATATGAAGACCCTTCAGGCTAGCGCCCAGTTCATCAAGATCACCAATGCCGGTATGAAAGAGAGCCACGCCCACGATGTGGACATCACCAAGGAAGCTCCTAATTACAGCAGGAAATAATTTCCAGTACATGGACAGGCAAATGGGCAGCTACACTATAAGGCCTATATTGAAACTGACCATACCATTAATGACCAGCGGTTCTCCTCTATCGGAGAGCCGCTTTTTATTTAGCAGGTATTCCCTTGCAGACCCGGGATAATTATTAGATCGAAGGCTATAAATGGTGATAGCATTTCTTCCGAATGGCAAAATCCCAAAATCAAAATCCAGCCTCCCTGATTTCAATTATTTTTACCAAAACTATCCATTTGAAACAAGTTCATCCGGCCTGGTTGTCGCTCGCTGCTGGTTTGATACTGGCATTGGCCTGGCCTCCCCTTACACTCAACTTTATCCTTTTCCTGGCCTTTGTCCCCCTTTTCCTTTTGCTGGACAAAGGACTCTCCCGTTGGCGTTTTTTGGGATGGGTGTATCTCGCCATGCTGATCTGGAATGCCATCACCACCTGGTGGATCTGGAACTCAACCGGCCCCGGTGCTGTCGCTGCCATCATGGCCAATAGCCTGTTGATGTGCCTGCCCTGGTTGGGAGCCTATAATATCAACAAGCGGCTGGGGCATGACCTTGCCACCTGGGCCTTCATCCCGCTATGGATGACCTTCGAATACATTCACCTGAATTGGGAGCTGAGCTGGCCATGGCTGACCCTAGGCAATGCTTTTGCTACCTATCCGGAATACATCCAGTGGTATGAGTACACCGGCACCAGCGGTGGCACCCTCTGGGTATTGGTGGTAAACGTATTGCTGTACCAACAGATCAGGCCTGCCATGAATGGAGGCCAGCTGCGCTCCGGAAAGATATCCCTTCCCATCCTGCTGGCGCTTGCACTACCCCTAAGCATTTCCTTCCTCCTGCGTTCCATCGCAAAGGATGCTAAACAGGATAATAGTGCAAAGGCCACTAAGAATATCGTGATCGTACAACCGAACATTGACCCATATGCGAAATTTCAGGTTGGGTCCCAGGATGTTCAACTTTCCCGATTGATCGGCCTGAGTGAAAGGGCTATAGACACCCACACGGCACTGGTGATCTGGCCGGAAACTGCCCTTAACCTGCCCAATGGTATTGAGGAAGACAGCATCCGGAAGAACTATTTCCTAATGCCGGTATGGGCTTTCCTGAAAAAGCACCCGCAAATCAGGCTGGTAACAGGGGTAGAAGGGTTTCGTCTCTTCAATTCAGCCACCAAGACGGTCTATTCCCGCCGCATCCCGGATACCGATATCTGGTATGACAGCTACAATTCTGCCGCCCTCCTGGATTCCAACGGGATGGCTAGTTCCTATCATAAATCCAAGCTGGTTCCCGGGGTGGAAACCCTGCCCTCCTTCCTTCGTTTCATGGCCAACTGGTTTGAACAATTCGGGGGAACAACAGGTGGCTATGCCAGGCAGGACGACAGAACTGTCCTTACTGACTCCCTGCATGGCTTCAAGATTGCTCCTGCTATTTGCTATGAAAGCATTTACGGGGAATTCCTGACCGGCTTTGTGCGCAACGGAGCCAACCTCTTATGTGTCATCACCAATGATGGCTGGTGGGGCAATACAGCGGGACATAAACAACACCTTGCCTATGCAAGGCTTAGGGCCATTGAGACAAGGAGGTGGGTGGTCAGGAGTGCCAATACAGGGATTAGTGCAGTGATTGACCCTACCGGGAAAATAGTTGACTCCAAAGGATGGGATGAGGCTGCTGTTTTGAAACATGATGTCCCCCAAAAGGAGGAGCTTACTGTGTATGTGCGCTTTGGCGATATCCTCTCAAAATTGATGGTCTCAATGGCCATTCTAATCCTGGCTTTCAGTACATACCGGTGGTGGACTGGAAGGAAGCAAAACAAACCATAAGAACATGATGCATTACAGAAGAGTAGGAACGGGTAAACTGGTGGTGGTATTACTGCATGGCTTCGGGGAAGACAGCAGGATATGGAAACACCAGGAAAACTTTCTCCGGGATAAGTTCACCCTGATCATCCCTGACCTGCCGGGTTGTGGCAAAAGTGGGCATGAGGCTGACCTGGGAATGGAGAACCTTGCACATGGTATTGATAAGATACTCCGAAAAGAAAACGTTGAAAAGGCAGCTATGATAGGCCATTCCATGGGTGGCTATATTGCTTTAGCCTTCGCTGCGTTATTCCCTGCCAAACTTTCTGGCCTCGGCCTCTTCCACTCAACAGCCTTTGCAGATTCAGCGGCCAAAAAGGAAGCAAGGCAAAAAAGCATTGCTTTCATCAGGGAACATGGAAACAAACTATTCCTGGAAACAACGACACCCAACCTTTTCGCCGAATCGAACAGGCCTGCACTCCAGCACCTGATCGCTGAAATTGTAACAGACAATAGCTCAATATCACCAGAAACCCTGATCGGTTACTATGAAGCCATGATGGCCCGTCCCGACAGGACTGCCATTCTCCGGAACAATTCCCTGCCGGTTCTTTTCGTTGTAGGAAAATACGACATCGCCGTGCCGTTTAGCGACAGTATGCAGCAGGTGTATCTTCCCGATTTATCGTATATTCATGTGCTGGAAAATTCCGGCCACATGGGAATGCTGGAGGAAACTGACAAGAGCAACCAGGCGTTGGAAAAATTCCTGGATGACCTTTCATAAAAGACCAGTTATCGATCACCCGGTATTTTATCACAGGCTTATGTAATCCGGCGGCGTCGCTATAATCACAATCGAATGAAAACACTTGGCATATTCCTTCTTGCCTTGCTTACCTTTTGCTTACCCGCATCAGCTGCCCATATCCGTGGCGGTGAATTGTCGTACAAATACCTTGGACCGGGAAGCACTGCCAGCTCATCACGGTACCAGATCACATTGAAATTATACATCGACTGCAGGGCCAACAGTCCGGGCCAGTTGGATGAGTTCGTCAACTTTACTGTTTACAACAAGGCAAATAACCAGATCGCGGTCCCGGCCATCAACGCCAACCGGACCATTGATGAATTCATCAATTATGATCCCAATTCCAACCCTTGTATCACCAATCCCCCGACAGATATCTGCTATCGCCTGAGGTATTATTCCACTACTATTGAACTTCCCAATTCCACTGCAGGTTACCTCGTTTCTTTCCAACGCTGTTGCAGGATAGCAGGCATCCAGAACATGAGCGGTAATAGTGGTAATGTGGGCGCAACCTATTCCTGCGATATTCCCGGCACCAACGTTTTGGCAGAAGCATATAAGAACTCCAGTCCTTCTTTCATCGCTTCCGATGCGGTGGCCGTTTGTGCAGGTTCACCCTTCACCTTCGACTTTTCCGCACGTGATACCGAGGATGGGGATTCCCTTTCTTATTCCCTGTGCAATGCCTATTTGGGCGGTGGCACAGAAGCCGGCACCTGCTTCGATTGTACTTCTCCCTCCCCCACTTCTCCCCCGCCTTATACCTCCGTTGGGTATACTGCAGGATTTAACGGCGGACAGCCGCTGGGTTCCAGGGCTAGCATCGACTCCAAGACAGGGTTGATCTCCGGCATTGCCCCCAACGGGGTTGGACAATATGTGGTGACTGCCTGCGTGAATGAATACCGGCAAGGTAAACTGATTAATGTACACAGGAAGGATATCCATATTTCAGTGTCCAATTGCCAGCCACTCAAGGCCCTGTTGGATCCCAACTATAGCTTCTGTGATGATTTCCTGGTAACCCTTCAGAACGGTCAGGTCAATCCATCCGGTTCCCAATACATTTGGCAATACGGCGACGGGTCAAAGGCCGACACAACCACTGTTGCCCTGGGCACTGTACAACACCAATATGCGGATACCGGAACTTACAAGGTTTCGCTAAAGGTGATCCTCGCCGGCGGGCAATGCCAGGATTCAACCACCACGCTGATCAAGGTTTACCCTGGATTCTTCCCTGGCTTTGAAGTGATCGGCTCCTGCCTGCTGACGCCCTTTACATTCCGCGATACTACCAGGTCCCGTTATGGCGTTGCAAGCAAATGGACCTGGGACTTTGGTGATGAAACCACCAATACCGATATCTCTATTCAACGTAACCCAACCTGGAAATTCAATTCACTTGGGATAAAGCAGGCAAGGTTGATCGTTGAAAGCAGCTTTGGCTGCAGGGATACCGTGTTCCGCGACTTCGAGGTGCGCGACAAGCCCAACCTGAACCTCGCTTTCAAGGATACCCTGATCTGCAGTATTGATACCCTGCAACTCAATGCCAGTGCACCAGGTACCCTGAACCCGATCTTTTCATGGTCGCCCAACCTGAATATCCTGAACCGGAATACCCCTAACCCGCTGGTATACCCGAAAACTACAACCAGGTACGTAGTGCAGCTGGATGATAACGGTTGTGCCAATTCCGATTCTGTATTGGTAAGGGTGGTAGACAGGGTTACATTGCGGGCAAGTGCTGACACCACGATCTGCCTGACGGACGAGATCCAACTGAATGCCGCAGGCGATGGGCTACGCTACCAATGGACACCTGCCGCAACACTGGATAATCCTAATACCAGGAACCCCCTGGCCAGGCCTACTGCCACAACAACCTATACCGTTGAAGCCAGCATTGGCAAGTGTACAGCAAGGGACAATGTGGTGGTCACTACCATTCCTTATCCATTCGCCAATGCAGGTCCGGATATTACCATTTGTTATGATGACACTACCCAACTGAATGCCACCATAATCGGGTCATCCTTCAGTTGGACACCAAGCTCCACACTTATCAACCCCGAAACACTTACCCCACTGGCAAGGCCGAGGAGGACAACTCAATATGTACTTTCCGTGCTGGACAACCTGGGTTGCCCTAAACCCGGCAGGGATACTGTTCTGGTGACCGTACGCCAGCCCATCAGGGCATTTGCAGGCAACGACACCTCAGTGGTGATCGGCCAGCCATTGCAGCTGAATGGTTCAGGTGCAGAGCTTTTCCTTTGGACGCCTTCCACAGGACTTAATTTTAACAACATTGCCAATCCTGTGGCCAACCTCACCCAGAACCAAACTTATATCATGACGGCCTTTACGCCGGAGGGATGCCTTGGCGTAGACACTATAAATATCAAGGTATTCAGGACCAACCCTGACATCTTTGTCCCCAACGCCTTCACCCCAGGCAAGTCAACCAATACTGTCTTCAGACCTATTCCTGTAGGGATCTCCCAACTGGAATATTTCAGGGTATACAACAGGTGGGGACAACTGGTATTCAGCAGTAGTGAAGCCACAAAAGGATGGGATGGAAAGGTCGGCGGACAGGACCAGGCCACTGGCACTTATGTATGGATGGTACAGGGTAAAGATTTCACAGGTAAGACCATCTTTAAAAAAGGAACTGTAGTTTTGATCCGCTAAAGCATCAGTAATGGCTAAGACTATCTTGATCACCGGAGCAACAGCCGGTTTTGGCAGGGCAACTGCAGAAAAATTCGCATCCAATGGTTGGGACCTGATCATTACAGGCAGGAGAAAGGACAGGCTGGACGAGCTTCAACAATCACTGGTCAACAGGTATGGGGTACGCTGCCTGGCCCTTCATTTCGATGTAAGGAATAAGGAATCAGTATTCGAAACTTTCCATCACCTGCCCGAAGACTGGCAAAAGATCGACATCCTTGTAAATAATGCAGGACTGGCACTGGGAAGGGATTATTTTGACGAAGCAGACCTCGATGATTGGGAAACCATGATCGATACCAACCTCAAAGGCTTATTGTATGTAAGCAAGGCGATCCTGCCCTATTTCATCAAGAGGGGAAAGGGACATATCATCAATATCGGCTCAACGGCAGGAAAGGAAGTGTATGAAAAAGGGAATGTGTATTGTGCCTCCAAACATGCGGTTGATGCCATATCTAAGGCCATGAGGATTGATCTTTTGCGCCACAAGGTGAAAGTAACCGCCATCCATCCTGGGGCAGCGGAAACAGAATTCTCCCTTGTCCGTTTTAAGGGTGACAATGATAAGGCCAGCCAGGTCTATGCCGGTTACGAAGCACTTACCGCGGAAGATATTGCCGACACAGTTTGGTACACCGGTAACCTTCCGGAACATGTTTGCATCAATGACCTGGTGATCACCTGTACAGCGCAAGCCAACTCTTTCCATACCTATAAAGGGTAAGGAACATTTTTATAGAAAGGCGTTAGTTAGCCGTTACCGAAACGAACAGTGGTAATGACAGACTAACGCTTTTGTTTTAACATCAGCATATGGGAGATCAAATGGGGAAAGGACTTTTGCTGACACTATACATGGCAATTTCGGCATTGACCGGTATCTGCCAGGATAATGTAGTGGAACTCAAGCCTTGTGACGCATCTGCCTACCGGCAACAGATCGATAGCATCAAAATATTCTATGCAAAGAATGGATTCACTTTACTGAGACAAGATTCCGCATTGATGGAAAGCGGTTATGAAACCCCCATCATGGCACCCATGCAGGCAAGGGGTTGGTATGCATTCGTATTCATTGGCGACCCGGAAGCATTCCCTTCAGAGATCAGGATGTACAACCTGAGCGGCGCAAGGGAAGAAGCGATAAACAGGCCCAGGGGAAGCAAGGGTCCCAATATCCTAAGGTTCACATTCGAGCCACTGACCACTGACTATTACCTGATCAAACCCGTACAGGTAAATAAAAAAAAGAAGCTGCTCTGCGGATACTTCATGCTATTCAAAAGAACGAATTGATCACTACTTTTTCTTCATTTGGAATGGACTATTCAACTGGTTCAGGGTTTTACCTCGATACCATACTTATCCAATAGCCCCGGCAGTCCTGAAAGGGAGAAGATCGCCTTTTTAATTTTGTTCCTGTCCGGGTCAAGGCTGTAACCAATTGAGGTCCGGAAATCCACTTTTTCAAGGATGGTCTGTTCGAACTTTGCTCCTTTAAGGTCGCATTGTTCAAATACGGAGCCCTGGAGATCGGCCTCGGTGAAATCAACTTCATGCAGGAGGCAATGTGAAAACCTTGTTTTCCTGAGTATCCTTTTGAAAAAGGAGGAATAGTTCAACAGGCAATGGTCAAAGGCCACCACGAAAACAAACTCGTTAACATTCTCAAAACTTATCCCTTGCATTTTACAACCCTTAAATACCACATCATTAAAGGCCGTATTATTGAGCTTGGCCATACTGAGGTCGCAGTCCCTGAATTCACAGTCAGTGAAACGGAAATACCCGAAGTCGATGCCCGCAAACTGGCAATCAACAAAAGAACAGCCCTCATATTCTCCCTTGACAAGGGATTTCCCCGGTAGCACCAGCCCTTCAAACTTTTCATCTTCAAAATAATTACTACTCATTAGGTCATGCTTAGTTTTATAAAACAGGCCAAGCCTCTTCAGGATAATTTCATTCCTTGATCTCCGGGTGTAACAACAATATCCCTGGCAGCTCTTCCATATACTTCTCTACATTCCATTCCAGTTTCCAGGTGGCGAGGTATTCAGCCATCGGGGGAAGTCCAACCGCCCTTCGCCTAAGGTCGAGGTATTTGGGATCCATCATCGGCAAAACATAATACTGATTGGTCTTCATATTCAATGCCACCTGTGTGCCATATACCTGCCTTTTCCCATGGTACAACAGCACCCTGTCTTCCAGCATGGCCATCTGGGAAGGCTTTGCTTTTCTTTCCCTTACAGCCTTTTGCAATAAGGGCAAATACTTCTCCTGTACGTCCACCTTTGCATGCTGGATCACCAGGAAAAGGGCAAGGCTTCCATTCTCACCGACCTCATTGGGGCCCAGCCATCCATATTGGTCAAGCACCGAAGACACCACCTTTATATTGACAGAGTCGGCCATCTCCATATTATTCAGCAGTTGGCTCAACTCCTTTGATCCCCATCCATAGAGGGATACATATGACTCCAGTTGGGAACGATATTGCTGGTCATAATAGTAAACCGTATCCAGCGTATTCCTGACACTATCAGGAATTCCTCCCTGCTGGCCAAAACCGGTCTGCGTCAGGAATAAGATAAAAAGCCATAGCAATACCCTTTTCATAACGATGCTTTTTATACTGAAGCCAGATCCCCCACACTTACTGCGCCAGGCTTACCCTGATCTGCAACCCGGCCCTGGTAGTGGTTACCGGCGCAGAGGTAGATATCTTTGGTATGGTCCTGCGTTGGTCAAAGAACAGGCGGACATTGATCCGGTTGTTCAGGACATAATCAATGGAGGGAGATATGGTCACTACCTTTTGCCCGGCTGTTGGCAATGCTGCTTCCTGGTCCAGGCGACTATTGGCTGTTGCATCATCCCTTAAGCTAAGATCGAGTCGGAGGTTCATGTCATTGGACAATTGCTTACTGGATTCCTTCATGCCAGGCAGTTTCACTTTGAAGGGAAGGTTTACCCCACGCTTCCGCCAACCTACTCCAATGGTAAACTCTTCAGACCTCGCTTCACTCAACTGGAAATCGATCAGGCTCAAACTCAGCTGTCGGCTCTTTTTGTATTCAAACCTGGCCGTAAGCTGGTTGGTAAACTGCATATCGATATCAATGAATGGCGCAAATGCTTCGGATATACTGATATTGGGAACCAGGAAATAAGGATAGAAGTTACCAGTTGCCGTATCAATGAATCCCGGCATATTCAAACTCAATGGATCCTGGAACAACAAGTTGTTATTAAAGCTATTCATGCTCAAGTTGCTCGTATAGGCATGGGTCAGGGTGAAACTTGTAAAGGTCTTCTCCATGCCCGGTATCCTGGTCAATCCAGTATAGGTTACCCGCCAGTTGGGTTTGGGTAGGATATTCCTGAATGGGTTACTCTTGATATTGCCATTCTCCTGCTCGATCACCGGCACAGACCTGGGATCCTTATTGGTATAGGCCGCAATAAAGGAGGGGATCAACACATCCTGTGCATAACGGCTATAACCGGTGTAAAAACCATCCGACAGGAATTTCTCATTATCAGGCAGTGCCTGCCAGTAAGGGTTGCTCTCTGCCAGTCGCTGTGAAAGGATGATCCTGTTTGACTCAAAACGTTTAAAGGTCTCCGTTATCTCATTAGGTCTGAACTTCGTAAACAGGGTCTGGAAGGAAACATAGGTCACATTGAAACTACCTGCCACATAAGGACTTAACCTGGCAAAGCTTCCATTACCAATCGTGTCCTTATACAGTTCAGAATAATTCTTTCCAAATGACTTGTCGAGGTTAATGTCAATGACAAGGTCGCGCAGGGGAATCAACTGGGCCGAAATATTGAGCCTCTGGTTGAAGTCCTGACGGTTCAGGTTGTTCAGCAAGGGATCCTTGGTAATGAAACCCCTCTCCGCAAAATTGTTGATATAGGCTGTATCCGGCTGCTTACCGAATACAAATCCCCAACCCGGGGCATTGGAAGTAGGATTCATGCCGAGGAACTTTGCACTATCCAGGTAACCGGCCAGCGAGGTATTGCCAATTTCAGAATACTGGACACTTACCCTCTTTACTGAGGTAAGGATCCTTCCCACCACTTTTACGAAAGTATTGAGCTCAGGTAATTCGTTGGGGTCCTTCTTCACTTTTTCCTTCTTTTCCTTCTTATCCTGTTTACCCTTCTTTGCAGTGGTATCGGCAGCTGCCTTCTTCTCCTTCTGCCTTGGTTGAGCTGGTGCTGCATCCCAATCGAGCGCACGAAGGAATCTCGACTTACTATATAAACGGGTAAAGTCAAACTCAGCGGTGGCATTCTTTTCCTGGCCGTTGCCAATGAAATTACCAAGGCTCCTGGCAAATGGATCCAATGATGCAGCGATATAATTATACCTGCCGATATAACCCAACCTGGCAGTGGTCCAGTCTAGCGCCGGAACTTTGGCCGTTGGCAAGGTATAGGTGATGTTGGCACTATGCTCATAAGTTGTGGTCCTACCCCCGCGCCAGAATCGATTCCACATCTCCCTCCTTCCGTCCTTGGTTAACCTGCCTGAATCCTCATCCACCCTTGCCCTGTTCACCGCAGTGAAATCAATATTCAGGGAACGGGTCAGGTCCCAACGCATATTGTAATAGCGGTCAAAGGTGAAGTACTTGTCGTAGGTTTCCGGGATGATGCCCTTGGGCCCACCGACATTCCTCGGTCGGATGGCTCCAAACTGGCGGTTGACATCAGCCCTGAAGCTCAGTAAGGATGGTGCATAGTTAAGGTTGAAATCCTTCACCAGGTCCAACCATTTCGATTTGGACTTTACAGATTTCTTGAAAGGTTCCCAGTACTTAGGAGTGCCTGTGAAATTGTACCCAAGCCCTGCCCTGTGCCTGATAAGTTCTTCCGCTTCTACCAGCGGGCTGAATCGCTCCGTCTTGGTATAAGAATAACTGACATCGAAGTTTTCAATACTGTAGACCTTCTGCTTCTTACCTGTTGTGTTCACCTTGCGCACATTGGTGAAGTTTATTGTTTTGGTCGTGGCCATGTCCACAGACTCCTTACGGATGGAATCACGGGTGGCCCCACCAGTCGCATTAAGCTTATCCTTCAGCTTTACATCAAGGTCATAAGGGTCATATTCAGGTGTCAGTACAGTTTGGGAATAGCCTGCGTAGACCGGAATAGAAACCCCTGCCTTGGCAGGCAACAGCTTACCCAGTTCCAGGTTGGTAGCCACATCAAACTGGGTGAAATCCTCCCTCGCCCTTTCATTTACCCTTTGCTCCAGGTTACCAAAACCAATACTGCGGGCGGCGCCACTCAAACTCAGGGTACCCAGGTCTGCCAGTTTAAAATCCACCCTTCCTGTTGCCGCCCAGCCACCGTTCTCATCCAATTGCGACAACCTCAGTTCGTTGAACCAAGCTTCTGTGCAGGCAGACTGCTGGTTATTGTTGACCACCCCGATGAACATACCCCTCACCTCTCCCAGGTTGGGGTTACCAAAGATGGCATAACTCCTGCCATCCGCATCGGTTTCCTTATAGTATAAATTCGGTTGTCCATTATTGTTACGCCTGATCTTCAGGTCGATCAAACGTTGCAGCTCAAGATTCAATTCATTTTCCAGGGGCCAGACCTTGAAATCCTCAGTGGGCGGGTATTGCCCAAATGGGGTGATGCTTAGGGGTATCCTGATTTCATAATAGTTACCGACGAAATCATTTCCTATCCTGATGACAGCGGACAGGTCCCCCTGTTGCAATTGCGGCCTTCCCTGAACATTCTCTGCATGCACAAACATCTGCAGTTTTCCGTACTGGCGAAGGTCCAGGTTCATGGTCTTGAACACCCCGCGCGCCTCCCCTTTCCTAAGGTCGCAGATCTGCATACTCAATGACTGTTCATTCTGCAGGATGTTCACGTTGTTATTGCTCAGCTGCTGTACCCGCTGGATACCGGGTGGGATCAGGTAGTTGATCGGCTGGCGGTTGCTGTTCTCTTCAACGTTCACCGCAAGCACATTAAAGGTAGTGGTGGTATTCTCTGGCAGCGGCTTGTAGGTTCCCGTTGTATCTACCTCAAATGAAAAACGACGCCACTGGTTACGCACCAGTTCAAACTTCGCGAAGCGGCAGATGATCGAATCCTCAAAACCGGTCATGAACATCCTGATGAAACGAATGGATTTGAAGTCTGGGATATTGCCCACTTTTTGCTGGTATTCCTGGATGGGAATACGGAACAGGTACCATTTCTGGTAAACCCCGTCTGCAGTAAACTCCCTTTGGTCTGTGATATAATTATTACCTACCACCAGGTCCTGTGGGCGCAGGTCCACCTTATACTGGAAATATTCTTCCAACTCATTCAGTGTATTGTCCCTGTTAAGGTCTTCCTGGTCGGGATATAAAGTAAAAGCTGTTGTGGTAGTGGCATTGGGATCAGCAATAGGCGAATTGCCATGCGGGTTATTGATCGCCTTATAACGGGCAAGGATATCCGCCCTTGCGTTATCATAGGCCTGGTCGCGGTAATTCCTGAAATTATCCCCGGCAGGGTCATTTAATGCCGCCTGGTAAATGGGTGAGTTGGTTCCAAAACTTGCCGCCAGCTGGTTGAGGTAGGCCCCGAATTTCCTGCGCTCTGCTTCATCATCCAGTCCATCAAATCCTACATCCTGGAATGGGCGGTCATTGGGATCATTACTGAACGCCGTGGTAACCTGAATGGGGTTAAGCGGTACCCTTCCCCAGTTGGTGGAAGAATCTACCCCTGCCTGGATGGTTGGGGTGGGCAACCCGTTCTCGAAGAATCTCCGGCCATCACGCAAGACATCTTCAGAAATATTACCCAGGTTAAAATAAAGCTGGCCACCGTTGCTATTGGGTTGAACCAGGAAAGGGTCCTGCAACCAGAATTCAATGAACTCAACATTGCCTGTCTCAAAATCAACCTGGTCCAGTCCGCGCATAATGCCCCCCCATCGCTGGGATGGGTTATTGAGTTTACCATTGGCATTCACACTACCGGGCCTGGTATCGAAATTGTAAGGTCCCCTTTCGGCAGGGTAATAGGCCAGGTCAAAAGTGATCAACTGGGCTGTACCATAATCCGGCGTTTTGGCCGGGAATATCTGTTGTTGCAGGATGGCTTTGATCCTGGGATCACTATAGTCCTGGTAACCTGAAACCGGGTTATTCGGCGCCCTCTTGTCCTGCAGGTTTGGTTCAATATTATACCAGGCGATCTTGGCCCTGTTGTAGCCGTATGGTAATGAATCATTCAGTCCGCCTTCAGGGAAAAGTCCATTACCCTGCGGGGTAGAAGCCAGGCTCCAGCTTACCAGCGGGAACCGGAGGTCGATACTGTTACGGGTGCCTTCAAAATCATCCACATATATAAGGCCACTTTCCCCCTTTCCGATCTGCGGTGGGTGGCCGGGCTTCAGGAGCGCGGCCTCACCATAGGCGGTAATGGTACTCATCTCATTTGTGGTATAGAAAGGTAGCTTATCCAACCATCGTGTCAGCTTGGGGAATTCTGAACGGTAGCTAAGGTCCACGCCATACATCGTATTGCGAATGGGATCCTCATTATAATTCATCTTGGTAAAGAAGGGGCGTTCGCCCAGTCGGACCACTTGTCCACCGATCGTAAAGGATTCCCTTGCGGTATTCCGTATCTGGTAATCCCATCGCAAGCCCATATAGTTGCGTTGCTGGATCCCGAAATTCGCATTGTTCTCATACTGCACATTCACCGGGATACCGGCATTCAGGATGGCCTGGTTGATGATCCGGACGGTTCCCAGGTTATAGTCCACCAAAAAGTCGATCCCTTCCACCAGACTGCGGCCACCTGCCGATACTGTAACGGATCCCTGTGGCACGTTAAATGCCCCCAGCGATATTTCCGAGGTAGCGGTTCCCTTTGCCGAACCGCTGATGATATAACGGTCCAGGTTAGCGTAGGTCTTGGCTATTTCCTTGATGGTATCATACAATGGCAGGAAAACATACTTATCCTTGATATCCTGAGCCACGCCCTGGAATGCGATACTATCTATATCTCGCCCGAAAGGTTCCAGCAAGGGGAAGATGATCCTGGCCTGGTTGGATATTACCGTGAAGCCTTCTATATAGTCAAATACACCATCCGGTTGCGGGTCCCGGTTATTGTTCAATCGGTCCAGGTTGAGCACCGAGATCAGTGGGAAACCACTCTTGTTTCCTTCAGGCAGGTAACGCTTGGCACCAAGACTAGGCTCTTCATAAAGGATATTCAGTTTGAAGTCAGTTGGCTGCACACTGGAAATGAATCCGCCGTCCCTGGTCCGGAGGGCATAAACGTTCTTCATCATCAGGTTCCAGATGGGCAGCGCCGTTCTCTGGGAGGTAGCCTTTAATAATTTCAGGAAAAGAACTTTTGGGTTTCCCGCAATTATGGCGGTGGTATCCGGTGGCACATCCTGTGAAAATTCACCCACCTGGTACACCTTTCCATTATAGCTATACTGAAAGGCAATACCCAACACCTCATCGGGCTGCAGTGGTTGGTTCAGGGAAAGGAATCCTACCTGTGGATTAAAATAATATTCATTGGGGCCCAGTTTCCTGGCGAAGGTCTTTTCAAAATCCTGCACCGGTTGCAGGCCCATGGAAGTGAGTTTGCTGGTAACGGTCGATGACCCTCGGCTACGAGGGTCATTGAGCAGGGTTTGGTAGAGGCCATTTGCGTTGTTCGACGGAAGGCTATCTGCACCCGGGGTCTGGGGATAGTTATAGGGAACCCTTTCCCCAAGGTCGGCCAGGGCCACGATATCACGGGTTTCGGTGGTTGTACCATTGCGATTGGTCACCCAAACTTCCACCCGAAGGATATTGGCCAGTGAACGAACGGCAGGTAAACTGCTCATTGCCTGGTTATAATTCTTCCTGAAAAACTGGGCCATCAGGAAGTGGCGGTTCTCTTCGTAATCATTGGCCTTGAACTCAAACTGGGAGTTGGCAGCACCACCAACCAATCCAAGGGATTGGCGCTGCGCCCTTTGGTTCGCCAGTACGGCGGTCACAAATAATTTCCCGAACTGCAGGGTGGTCTTCACCCCGAATAAGGATTGGGCACCCGGCATCAGCGAGCCTTTGGTAGAAAAGTTGACATTACCGGCCTCCACCCGCTTGATGATCTCATCAGCCCCACCAGTATAATCCAGTTTGATCTGGTTCTCAAAATCAAAATTCGCCAGGGTATTGTAACTGATCGGCAGCTTCAACTTATTTCCCACATTACCGATCACGCTCAGGTTGGCGTTCATATCAAAATCGAAGCCCCCGTTCTTCCTTGCCCTTTCGGGAAGGGTGGGGTTCTTGATATTCTGCCCCTGGTAACCCATGATGATGTCCACATTGCCCTGCGGCCTGATATCCACCTTCCCGTTCCCAAAGATCCGGTTGAAAAGGTTATCGGATACGGTAAGCTTTGGCCGGAGGTTCTTGCGGTTAAGGTTACTGGTAACATCTGCCCTATTGCGGAAATAAGCTTCTTCCTGTTCTTTGGCCTTGAACCTGAGGTATTCCTCGAAGGTCATATAGGTGGGAGTGCGGTAATATTTATCCCCGATCTTTTCAATAATGAAGTACTCCCTGGTAACGGGGTCATATTCAACAGTCCGCTTCAGATTGGAGGGATCCTTCAGGTCGAAGGGGTTGCGGTTGCGGTTAGTAACAGGATCAGCCCTCCGGTCAGAAATCGGGAACCTGAGGGTATCCTTTCCCTGGGAGCGGGTCGTATCCTGCCATACACCGGCCATTGATCCGGGCAAACCCGTGCCAATTGCCAGCATCATCAATAATGCTAACCTGAATATTTTCATGTAATGGAAGCCCAAGTCTATTTCCCAGGTAATTAGTTAGGTAGAGCTAATGCAATAGGCTTAGAGGTTTTTAAGTGCTGATTTAATGATGTCTTCTACTTTATCAGAACCCGGGTGGGCTGCCATAGCCTTTCGGAGTGCCTGCTCGGCAGCAGGTCGGGCAATACCCAATGCCAACAGAGCATTTAACGAATCCTGTTCGGCAGTATTGCCTGTATTTAAGGAAATATTTGCATCCAGCGATTGCTTGATCACCTTATCCCGCAACTCCAATACGATCCTTTCTGCAGTTTTCTTGCCAATTCCCTTCACTGCTTCCAATTGTTTGGAATTCCCCTGGCTAATGGCCCTGGAAACTTCGTCCGGCCGCATGGATGACAACATCATCCTGGCCGTAGCAGCTCCCACTCCATTCACACTGATGAGTTGCAAAAACATTTCCTTTTCCGCCTTATCCGCAAACCCATACAACACATGGGCATCTTCCCTGATATGTAACCAGGTATGCAATACCCCCTGATCCTTATCCTGGATCGCCCCATAAGTATTCAGTGAAATGTACACCTCATACCCAACCCCCTGAGCCTCAACATGTACCAGCGTAGGGGTTTTGTAGGTGAATAGTCCTTTGAGATAAGCGATCATAGGCTGCAAAATAACAGATAAAATCCTAGTAAGCAACTTGATATATTAAGCTTTACAGAATCCCGCCCTGGCTAACTAACAAACGTTACCACCATTTTGCCTTAGTTTTGTGCCGCTTTTGAAAAAACACCCATGAGTAAAAAAATTACTGCTGCCATTACCGCCGTTGGCGGATTTGTCCCTGAAGACAAACTGACCAATTTCGATCTCGAGAAAATGGTGGATACCAATGACGAATGGATCCGTACCCGTACCGGAATTGAAGAGCGCCGTATCCTGAAAGGCGAAGGTAAAGCCACCTCCGACATGGTGGTTCCGGCAGTCCAGGAGCTTTGCCGCAAGCGCGGACTGGACCCAAAGGATATAGAATGCATGATCGTGGCTACGGTTACCCCTGATATGGTATTCCCCGCCACCGCCAATATTGCCTGCGACAAACTGGGTGCAGTAAACGCTTTCGGTTTCGATGTAAGCGCTGCCTGCTCAGGATTCCTTTATGCCCTCACCACCGGCGCTGCTTTTATCGAGAGTGGCCGCTATAAGAATGTAGTGGTGGTAGGTGCCGACAAAATGAGCGCCATCATCGATTATACCGATCGCAATACCTGTGTCATTTTTGGTGACGGCGCCGGCGCAGTGCTGCTTGAACCTAATGAAGATGGTTACGGCGTACGCGACAGCATCCTGAAGAGTGATGGCTCGGGCCGCCACTACCTGCACATGAAAGCAGGCGGCTCCCTCAAACCCGCAAGCATAGAAACGGTTACCAACCGCGAACATTTCGCTTACCAGGAAGGCAAGACAGTTTTCAAGTTTGCCGTTAAGGGAATGGCCGACGTGAGCGCCGAATTAATGGAAAGGAATGACCTGCAAAGTGAAGATATCGCCTGGCTGGTACCCCACCAGGCCAACCTCCGGATCATTGACGCTACAGCAGAAAGGATGGGCCTGCCCAAGGAAAAGGTAATGATCAACATCCAGCGCTATGGCAACACCACGGCTGCCACTATCCCCCTTTGCCTCTGGGAATGGGAGAAGGACCTGAAAAAAGGCGATAACGTGGTACTGGCCGCCTTCGGTGGTGGATTTACCTGGGGCGCCACCTGGATCAAGTGGGCCTACTGACACTAAAATAAATGGGCTGGCGAACCAGCCCATACAGATATCCTTAAAGCACGAAATGATCCGTTTCGTGCTTTTTATTTTTCTTCATCGAAGTAGAGCTTGTAATACTGTTTCCCAACCAGTTCATCATAGCCTTTCTCCATCAGGTCGCGACGCCCATGCACATACACATGGAAATTACCGTCCAGCTTCAGCACTGCCTTAAAGAACTTGGATTGCTTCTTCACCGCATTCAGGTTGATATCAAAGGCCTCATCGATCTCATAATTCCGGTTGGCCTCGAAGTTTCGCTTGTAGTCCATAAATGTATCCACTACCTCCGGGTGATGGATCACCTCTTCCGCGAACTCCTGCAGGCTGAACTGCTCCTTGGTCTTGAAGTATTCCATTGACCGGTTCATCAGGTCTATCTGGTCTGACTTGGAAACATCAAACTTCTCTGCGTATTCCTTCTCAATGAACAACTTGCACAAGCCCAATACATTATTGGTGTGGTGATAGCTATCGCTGTAAGGCACTACCTGCAGGAATTCCGACACCCAGTATTGGGTATCATTCTGCTTGTTGGTATTGTCCACCACACAAACCACATACCCATCGGCCTCATTCGTCCGGAACACCAGGCATCCCTTATCCAGCTTGTTGATATTGACCCCATCCTCTGCGATCACCTCCCATCCCGGACCATGGGGAAAGACCTTCAGGAAGGTCTCCTTGGTTTCCGACTTGAATATCCCCACCGCTTTCTTGTACTCCCCGTCAAATGGGACATTATCAAAAAGGGCAACATATAGTTCCCCCTCCTTAACCCGGGCATGGGTCGATTTCTGGTAAAGCAACTGCGCTATATGGAAGGATTGCTGTACAAAGCTTTCCGGCTCATTGAAAACCTGCTGTACATAACGATACACTTCGTTCATATCCAGGTCGCTCAGGTGGGTGAAATGATAACGTTCATTCTCATTGAAGGCCCCCAGGAAATACTTGGATAATAATCCCCTTACGATCTCATCGTTAAGGGTAAGCGGGTTAGGGGAAAGCTTCAGCTCCTCCCCCCTCGTTGGATTACCTACTTTATGTACGATCACCTTCTCCAGTGATACATTCTCAATTCCTGTCATGCTGCGAATATAGGAAGGGAGGGAATGTGGAGAGGTGATTTTTACGCCAAACAGGGAAGCATGTGGAAATGTGGAGATGTGAAAATGTGGAGATGTGAATTTTAGGCTTACCAGAATTGAATGCAAACACCTGAATATGTGGACATGTGACATACTCTCCAACCAGGATAGGAGACAGAAATGGGGCTCATAAACCAACCAGAGAGGAATGAGGAGATGTGCTACTCACGCTAACCAAAATAGAAAGTGGAATATGCACTCTGTTTAACCAAAAATTATAATTCGGCTGACGCATTAATGTGGACATGTGACATACTCTCCAACCAGGATAGGAGACAGAAATGGGGCTCATAAACCAACCAGAGAGGAATGAGGAGATATGCTACTCACGCTAACCAAAATAGAAAGTGGAATATGCACTCTGTTTAACCAAAAATTATAATTCGGCTGACGCAATATCGACAGAGACAAATGTCCGCAGCTACCATCTTCTGGTTGGAGAAAAAATCACCTCTCCACATCTCCACATCCCTCCTTCTGGTTGGCATAAAGACCACATGTCCACATTTCCACATCTCCACATTTCCACATTTTCACATGTCCACACCCTACCCTGGTTGGCGCAAATCACCACCTCCGCATCAGTGCCATATTCTCCTGCAGGGTGCGGTAGCGCTGGCGGAACTGCATGAGTTTGGAATAATCATCGCGGGAATATTTTGAAACCGATTGGTTCTCGCCAATGGTAACATGCTGGCGCACCTGGTTACCATCGAAAAAACAGACCTCGCCCCAAACGATCTTGTCATCATCATCCAAAGGATAATGGATCTGGTATTGTTCCATGCAGACGAGGTCACCCCGGTTGAGGTAATAGACTTCCGTAAATTCAGTGTCACGCTCAAAATAATGGACCTCAAATACCACTACCTTTTCCCTGTCGGTAGTATAATGCCAGGCCTCCTTGACCAGCTTACCCGGCTTAACGATATTGTCGAGGTGAAAGGTAACCTGTGAAAGCATCGACAGGCTATCGGCCTTATCCATCAATGCCTGGATACGCGATCGCCAGTCTAACGACTGGGAATAACCGAAATGCGAAGCTGCAAGCATTCCTGCCAGTGAAAAAAGAACCCTCAGGCAAAAACCCCTCCCTAGCATGGCTGGATCATTTCCTAAAAGTTACGAAAAAAGGATGATCAACGTTTCCTTGCCCACAGGATAAAATCGGTCCCGGGCACCTGTTTCACACCCAGTGTCCGCATCATGGTCACCAGCTGGCCACGGTGATAAGTACCATGGTTGAACAAATGCAACAACATCTGGTACCTGGGCTCCTTGAACTCCTCCTTCTTGGAGTTACGGTAGGAAAAGACATGCTCGAGGGCCGCTTCTGTAGCACCTTCCACCCAATTCAGCCAGAGTTTATCCTGGTGGAGCATATTATTGACCAGGTCCAATGTTGTACCGGAAAAATGGGCACTGGGAGGCGTGACCACTTCCTGCAATTTGAGGCGCTGCCACCAAATGCTTCCCGCATCCCACAGATGTAGGATCGTATGATGAAGGGAAGGAAAACTGCTGTCCACTTCCTTTTGCCAAAGCGATGGGTCCATTTTCAGGATGGCATCAGTGATCTGTTTGTTGGCCCAATAATGATAGGCGGCATATTCCTGTAGGATTTGCTTCATCGAATTCCAGTACTTTTGATTTGTGTCCCTCTAATTTAAAAGTTGAAATTGAAATGACTGATAAAAAAATCCAGTTACAGGGTTTTGGCTCAGAAGCTGTCCATGGCGGCAATATCCCTGATCCCAATTTTGCGCATCTCACCCCAATCTATGCTTCTTCCACTTTCTACTTCGACACAGCAGAACAAGGCATGGAACGATTTGCTGGGGCAGACAAGACAAAGATCTACAGTCGCTGGGGCAACCCCGGTTTCACGGTAGCCGAACAAAAGATCGCCGCGCTGGAGGCACATGGCCTGAAGGACAAATCCGGTAACCCCTTGCAGTTAAAGGCTCTGTTGCATGCCAGTGGCCAGGCTGCCATGACCACCATGTTCATGAGCAACCTGAAAGCAGGTGATGCCATCCTGACCCACTATTCCCTTTATGGGGGAACACAGGAATTGCTCACCAAAGTGTTGGCCAACTCGGGCATTTCTACCATCATTGCCGACCTCAGGGATCCGCAGGTAGCGGAAGATGCCATTCGCTCCAATCCTGCCATCAGGTTGGTACACGTGGAGACCCCCGCCAACCCTACCCTGCAATGCGTGGACCTGGAAATGATCAGCACCATCGCCAAAAAACACGGTTTGATCATGACCGTAGACAATACATTTGCCACTCCATATCTTCAACAGCCTTTTAAATTCGATGTTGATTTTGTATTCCACTCCACTACCAAATTCCTGAATGGTCATGGTACAGCCATCGGCGGTGTGCTTTTGGGCCGCGACCTGGAGTTCATGAATACCAGGGCATGGAAATGGTATGCCTTACTGGGCGGTAATGCCAATCCCTTCGATGCATTTATGCTGACCCAGGGCATACGCACCCTGGAGATCAGGATGGACCGTCATTGCAGCAATGCCATGCTGGTGGCCCAATTCCTTGAGCAACACCCCGCCATTGGCAAAGTGAATTATACCGGACTGGAAAGCCATCCCGACCATAAGACCGCGATGAAACAGATGAGGCATCCCGGCGGGATGCTCAGCTATGAGTTGAAGGGCGGCCTTGAAGCGGGTATCCAATTCATCAACCGCTTGCAGGTTTGCGTGAGGGCTATTTCACTGGGAACCGTAGACACACTGGTATCCCACCCGGCATCCATGTCGCATGCGGGCATCCCCAGGGAAGAAAGGGAAAAATATGGCATCAACGATGGCCTTATCCGCATGAGCGTAGGTATTGAAAACATTGAAGACATCCTGGGCGACCTGGCCCAGGCACTGGAAGGACTATAAAACCTCTAACATGAATATCACTATCAGGAGGGCTGTAAAAGAAGATTGCCCCCGGCTTTTGGAACTGGTACATGAATTGGCTGTTTACGAGAAGGCTCCGGAAGAAGTTACGGTAACCCTTGAACATTTCACAGCAAGTGGCTTTGGCCCAAATCCGGTATGGTGGGCATTTGTGGCCGAAGTAGATGGCATCGTTCAGGGCTTTGCCCTTTATTACATCCGCTATAGCACCTGGAAAGGGCAAAGGATGTACCTGGAAGACCTGATCGTTACCGAATCCATGCGCGGTAATGGCCTGGGCAAATTGTTATTTGACCGGCTGATTGAAGAGGGCAAGGAAAAGAAGTTCCACGGTATGGTTTGGCAGGTATTGGACTGGAATGAACCCGCCATCAATTTCTACAAAAAATACAACGCCAGCTTCGATGCAGGCTGGATGAACTGCAGCATCACCTTCTAAAACAAGAGCCCCCGGATCAAAACGACCGGGGGCTCTTAATATCTACTGCTAATTCTATCAATTCACGCCATTGATCTCCAAACCTTTCTCGATCTTGGCAACCAACCCCTGCAAAACTTTACCAGGGCCGACTTCAGTAAACCTGGTTGCGCCATCCTTCACCATGGATTGCACACTCTGTGTCCAGCGAACTGCACCGGTAAGTTGTTCGATCAGGTTCTGCTTGATCTCATCCTTATCCAGCACGGCGCGTGCTACCACATTCTGGTAAACCGCGCAGGTAGGCTGTTGGAGCTTGGTTGATTCTATCGCCGCCTTTAATTCTTCTTTAGCAGGCGACATCAACGGGGAATGGAAGGCACCGCCAACAGGCAATACCAGTGCACGCTTGGCACCAGCCGCCTTCATTCTTTCACAGGCGATCTCTATGCCTTTTACACTGCCACTGATCACCAGCTGGCCCGGACAGTTATAGTTTGCTGCAACCACTACTTCACCGGTCTCTGCCTGCACCTGGGCACAGATCTCTTCCACTTTGGCATCATCAAGTGCCAGTACTGCCGCCATGGTGGAGGGCTGCAACTCACAAGCCTTCTGCATCGCCTGTGCACGGAGTGATACCAATTGAAGGCCGTCCTCAAAACTCAGTGCCCCATTGGCAACCAGTGCGGAGAACTCGCCAAGGGAATGCCCGGCAACCATATCAGGGCGAGCCTGCTCTATACTGCGGTATGCTATAACGGAATGAAGGAACACTGCAGGCTGCGTAACACGGGTCTGCTTCAGGTCTTCTTCACTGCCATTGAACATGATATCAGAAATGCGGAACCCGAGGATCTCATTGGCCTGCTCAAACAATTTTTTGGCAAATGCGCTGTTCTCGTAATGTTCCTTACCCATGCCCGGAAACTGGGATCCTTGTCCGGGAAACACATAAGCATGCTTCATATATGGATTGGTATTAAGGGGGCAAAAATAAAAAAAGGTTTGCCAGCCGCAAAACGACAGGCAAACCGTTCTTACCGGGTCGCCCCGGATCAGCTCAATTTAGAAGAGATCAACTTGGTAAATTCACTGCGGGTCTCGGCTTTCTCAAACTCACCCCAGAAGGCAGAAGTCGTGGTCACCGAATTCTGCTTCTGTACCCCCCTCATCATCATGCACATATGCTTGGCTTCAATTACAACCGCAACACCGATCGGGTTCAGGGCCTCCTTGATGGCCGTAAGGATCTGCTGGGTCAGGCGCTCCTGCACCTGCAGCCTCCTGCTATACACGTCCACCACACGGGCGATCTTGCTTAGCCCGGTAATGTACCCGTTGGGAATATAGGCGATATGCGCTTTACCAATGAAAGGCAGCATATGGTGCTCGCACATGCTGAACAATTCTATATCCTTCACGATCACCATCTCACTCACCTCTTCATGGAACTTTGCGGACTCCAGGATGGCCTTGGCATCCATCTGGTAGCCCTGGGTCAGGTATTGCATTGCCTTGGCCACACGCTCAGGCGTCTTTAACAGCCCTTCCCTTTCAGGGTCTTCCCCCAATAAAGACAAAGTTTCCCGGTAATTCTCGATTAAACCGGACGTGATCCTGTCTTCATACTGTTCTACTTTGTTGTAAGCCATTGTATTCGTTTAGAAGATTGATAGGTTAATGTCAGGCCGGGAACTCCACGAAATTCCTTTCTGTTTCATATAGCCGAACCTGAAGCTCATGGGTCGGGTCTATATGAGGCCTTAACAGATTATAGATCACCACCACAATGTTTTCTGCGGTAGGATTAAGATGTTTGAATTCAGCAGTATCAAGGTTCAGGTTCCGGTGGTCAAAACGATCGATCACCTCGCGGTGGATGATGTCCGACAACACTTTCATGTCGATCACATAACCGGTGGACGGATCTGGCTCCCCTACTACCTTGACCTCCATATTATAGTTATGCCCATGGTAATTGGGCAGGCTGCATTTCCCAAAGACCGCAAAATTCTGGGCATCATCCCAATCTGGATTATGCAGGCGATGGGCAGCATTGAAATGTTCTTTACGATATACGGCAACTCGATTTCCCATATTGATTCATTATCGGCCTTCCGGCCACTGGCTATCTGCTTTACGGATCAATTCCAAAACAGGCCGCTAAAAACGGAAACGGAAGTGTGCCGTCCAAGTTGTTTAGCGATCAGCGAGTAATAGTTCAACAAACCTGGTGCCTGTTTGTTCAGAAAACCCTAAAAAAATTCACCTGTCCTGCTTCAAAAGTACAATATCCCCTTCAAATGGAAGGATTTGCGACATTTGCCTGTAAATCTGATCCCCATGCATTGTTTATTGGTAGCCGCCACCCCCCAGGAAATAGCCCCTTTTACCGACCACCTTTGCACTACGGAAAAACTGGAGCATATCGACTTCGACATCGACATCCTGATCACTGGGGTGGGAAGTAATGCCGCCACCTATGCCATTACCCGTTACCTGCAGCACAAAAAGCCCGACCTGGTCATACAGGCAGGAGTAGCAGGGAGCTTTGACCCCGAAACACCACTGGGATCGGTCTTCGCTGTAAAACAGGATGTATTCGCCGACCAGGGAGTAGAAGAGGAAAGGTCTTTCAAGGACATTTTTGACCTCGACCTGCAGGGCAAGAACGAAGACCCCTACAAGAAAGGGATGCTTCCCAACCCCTACACCAACCTGGTGAAGAGGACCAGGCTGAAAAAAGCCACCGGCATCACCGTTAATGAGATCACCACCAACAAAAAAAGGGCAGCCCATTATGCCGAAAAATTCAAGGCCAACCTGGAATCGATGGAAGGGGCGTCCCTGCACTATGTCTGCCTTATGGAACACATACCCTTTCTCCAGGTCAGGGCCATCTCCAACTACATCGGGGAACGCAATAAGAAGAAGTGGAAACTCAACGATGCCATCCAGAACCTGAACAAAGAACTGATCCGTCTGTTGGAATCACTCTAAGCGAAGATTATGAAGTTTACCCTTGGTTTTTCCCCCTGCCCGAACGATACTTTTATCTTCGATGCCCTGGTAAATGGCAAGATCAATACCCATGGACTTTCCTTTGAGGTACTGATGGAAGATGTGCAAACCCTGAACGAATGGGCTTTGGCAGGGAAGCTGGACTTCAGCAAGATCAGCTATGGCGTGTATCCCCTGGTCAGCGGGCAATACAGGCTGCTGGAATCCGGCGGCGCGCTTGGCTCAGGCGTGGGACCGCTGTTAATCGCCAAAACGGATATCCCATTGGAAAAAGTGCCCGATCTGCGTATTGGCATTCCCGGCAGGAACACTACTGCCCATATGCTTTTCTCCATGGCCTTTCCGGCTGCACGCAACAAGACCTTTATGGTGTTTCATGAAATAGAAGAAGCGGTCCTGCATGGTACGGTCGATGCAGGGGTCATCATTCACGAGAACAGGTTTACCTACGCACAGAAAGGCTTACACAAATTGATCGACCTGGGCGACCATTGGGAAAAAGTATTGCATTGCCCTATACCATTAGGGGGCATCGTTGCTAAAAAAACCATTGACCCGGCCATAGTCAATGAGGTGGACAGCCTAATTACAGAAAGCATCCGTTACAGTTGGAGCCAATACCCCGGCCTGTCGGACTTTATACGTAACCATGCACAGGAAATGAGTGAAGAAGTAATGCGGCAACACATCAACTTGTATGTAAACGACTATTCCCTGGCGCTTGGCGAAAAAGGGCACCAGGCCGTTGGGCAATTAATCGAAACTTACCATGCACTGAACAGCTGAACCTTCAGCGCTTAAGGGTGGCGCTATACACTTCCAGGCAACGCTTCCTGGCGAAATCATGCTCAACTATCGGCTTCGGATAACCGAATCCTTCAAACTCCGGCACCCATTGACGGATATACTGTAGTTTGGGGTCGAACTTCTGTGTTTGCAAATAGGGATTGAATACCCTGAAGTAAGGGGCGGCATCGCAACCACTACCCGCGGCCCACTGCCAGCCACCATTGTTTGCGGCAAAATCAAAATCCAGGAGTTTCTTCGCGAAATAGGCTTCTCCCCAGCGCCAATCGATCAGGAGGTGCTTGGTAAGGAAGGAAGCCACGATCATCCTTACGCGGTTATGCATGAACCCGGTGGCATTCAATTCCCTCATCCCGGCATCAACGATCGGGTATCCTGTAGTTCCCTCACACCAGCGCCTGAACTCCCCTTCATCATTGCGCCATTTGATCTGGTCATACTCCGGCTTGAATGCCATTCCCTTCCCCACCTGCGGGAAATTCGCCAGGATCATGTGGTAAAAATCCCGCCAGATCAATTCATTCAGGAAGGTCTCATTCAATGCCCCTGCCCTTCTGGCCAGCTCCCTGATACTGATGGTCCCAAACCGCAAATGCACACCCAACCGGGAGGTTCCCTGGATAGATGGGATATCCCGTTGGTCGCTGTACTTCCTGACCAACTCTTCATCCAATTCCCTGGAGGGGAAAGGTTTCGCCACCTCCTGGAATCCCAGGGAATCCAGTGAGGGCAATGCCCTCGGCACCTGCTTCAGGAATGCACCGAAATATTTTTCCGTTGGATAGGACTTCAGGTAGAATTCATTAAGGGTCGCCTTCCATCTCCTGCTGTAAGGCGTAAAAACCGTGTAGGGCTTACCGTCATCCTTTACCACCTCACCCTTCTCAAATATTACCTGGTCCTTGAAATGATGGAAGCTTCCCCCATTGCCTTCTATTATTGCCGCTACTTCCGCATCGCGTTCCTGTGCATAGGGTTCGTAGTCATGATTGGTATATACTTTTTGCACCTTGTACTCCTTCAGGAGTTGTGCGTACACCTCCTTTGGAAAGCCGTAGCGAACATCCATGGTGGAACCAATCTTCAATAACTCATCCTGCATTTCCATCAATGCCGCATGGATGAACTCCACCCTGCGGTCCGACTTATCTTCCAGGTCATCCAGGATGTTCCGGTCGAAGATGAAAACGGGAACAACAGGCAGTCCACTTGTAAGGGCATGGTAAAGCGCTGCGTTATCTTTCAATCGCAAATCCCTTCTGAACCACATGATCGCAACCGGGCTACTGTGCATGTAATGGAGTTTGGGAAGAAAACAACTGATTGATGAATATGTTCAGGGAAAGGTAACTCCTCCCCATCATGGCTTCCGGTTCTTCGCAATGAAGACAAAAGGAGTGAAGGAATAGAGTCCGTAATTAAGAAGAAAAAAAGTCAATGGTACCTGGCATCAGGGGCCAAACAATGGCGCAATGATTTCCCGGTATAGCTCCCGGGACCTGGTACCCGTATAGGTCTTCTCCCCGATCCGCTGCACCCAACGCATGCCATAGCTGGTATTCGTCAGGAAGACCTCATCAGCTTCCAGCAGCAACGCTTGTGAAACAGAGGACTCTTCTACTTCAATCCCTTTGGAGGAAAGGGTCTCGATGAGGTAGCGCCTGATCACTCCCGCAACAGGTCCTTCCCCCAATGCTGGAGTAAATAGCCTATCCCCTTTCACCAGGAACACATTGGCGATTGTAGCATCGCAGATATTACCGTTGGTGTTCAGCATCAATGCGTCATTCCACTTCTGTTTCTTCGCTTCCAGTGCGCCCAGGATATATGTAAGGTAGTTATTGGTTTTGCAGTTCGCCAACACGTCAATAGCCTTCCGGGCCTGCTCATGTACTCCTACTACCAGTCCATTCTCATTCCATTGATGGTTGGCATCAGGCAAGGTCCAGGTCTGGATCACATGGTGGGGGTAATGGTTTTCGGGGTCATACAAGCCGCCGTTTCCCCTGAACACCATCAATCGTATCCGCGCTAACCGGCCATGGCCATTGCGATGGGCCAATTGCACCATCTTTTCCAACAGGTATTGGGGAGTAAAATAATGGGGCAAGTCAAAATGCAGCAGGCGCAGCCCATGAAACAATCGCTCCATATGCCATTCACCTAGCTGTACCTTCTCCCTGTTCACTTTCATGGTCTCAAACAAACCATCACCATAGCGGAGCGCCCTGCTGTTGGCTCCTGCCAACACCTTATCATCCCTGTAGAACTGGCCATCATGAAAAAGCAGGTGTGACATAATTTTCTATTCTACATTAAAAGTAACAATAAAAAAGACCGGCGAAGCCGGTCTTCTGTTTAGTCATTGAACTTCTTCTTCAATTCCATCAGTTTTGATTGGAAAGGATTATTGGCAGCGGCAGGTGCCGGCTTTTTTCCCTTATCATTCGGTTTGGAAGATGCTTTTGGGGCTGCCTTGCTATGGTCCTTCATAGACAGGCCGATCCTTTTCCTCGCCACATCCACCTCGGTTACTGTCACGGTAACTCTCTGCTGCAACTTCACCACTTCTGAAGGATCACTAACATAGGTATTGCTCAACTGGGAAATATGCACCAGTCCATCCTGCTTTACACCTATGTCCACAAATACACCAAACTTGGTAATATTGGTCACGATACCCGGCACCACCATGCCCACTTTTACATCCTCAATGCTTTTGATGGTATCGTCAAATCGGAACTCCTCAATTTGCGCGCGGGGATCACGACCGGGCTTTTCGAGTTCCTTGAGAATATCCTCAATAGTGAACTCACCGATCTTTTCTGAGATATATTGTTTCCTGTTGATCTGCTTCCGCTTCTCTGTATTCCTGATGAGGTCTGCTACAGAACAACCCAGGTCCCTGGCCATCGCTTCCACCACATGGTAGCTTTCCGGGTGAACGGCACTGTTATCAAGCGGATTAGCAGCATCCCTGATACGCAGGAACCCTGCACACTGCTCAAATGTCTTTGGCCCCATCAGGCTGACCTTCTTCAGTTCTTCCCTGCTCTGGAATGCCCCGTTCTTTGCCCTGTACTCCACAATATTCTTTGCAAGGGTTGTACTGAGCCCGGATACATACATCAGCAAATGCTTACTGGCCGTATTCAGGTCTACACCAACATGGTTCACACAACTCTCCACTACCTTGTCCAGGCTTTCCTTTAACCTGCTCTGGTTCACATCATGCTGGTATTGACCTACACCAATTGATTTGGGATCGATCTTCACCAGCTCACTCAGCGGATCCAATAACCTTCGGCCTATGCTTACCGCACCACGAACAGTTACGTCATGATCAGGGAATTCTTCCCTTGCCACATCTGACGCGGAATAGATAGAAGCGCCGCTCTCATTGACCTGGAAAATGCTCACCGGCCTTCCAAAATCAATGCTCCGAACCAATTGCTCCGTTTCGCGGCCAGCAGTACCATTCCCTACACCTATCGCCTCAATACCATACTTCTCCACCAACTGCCGGATGGTCGAAACACTTTGCTGCCATTCGTTCTGTGGCGGATGCGGATAGATGGCTGTATTATGAACCAGGTTACCTTGTGCATCGAGGCAAACCAACTTACAACCCGTCCTGTAACCGGGATCAAGCGCCAACACCTTCTTTGAACCTAATGGAGATGCCAGCAGCAACTGCCTCAGGTTCTCTGCAAAAACCTGGATCGCTTCCTCATCAGCAAGGGTCTTGCTGCTCATGCGGAATTCATTCTCAATGGAAGGCTTCAACAGACGATCAAAGCTATCCGCAACCGCGGTCTTTACTTCCTTTGCAGCTTCAGAACCGTTCTTTACGAAAATGCGTTCAAGGGAATCGATCCCTTCCTGTTTTTCAATATTGATATCCATGATGAGGTAGCCTTCCTTCTCACCACGCCTGATGGCCAGTATGCGGTGGGAAGGACATTTGGACAAGGGCTCACTGAATTCGAAATAGTCGCGGTATTTCTGGGCTTCTTCCTCCTCCTTCTTGGAGCTCAATACCCTTGACACCAGCACGGCAGATTCCTGGAATTGCTTGCGCACACTATTCCTGGCCTGTTCGTTCTCGGCCACCCATTCAGCAATGATATCCCTTGCGCCTTGCAAGGCTTCTTTCACATCCTTCACCTGCTCGTTGATGAAGGCATTGGCTTCCGAGGCAGGATCAATACTT
This sequence comes from Flavihumibacter rivuli, assembly GCF_018595685.2. Lineage (NCBI taxonomy): Bacteria > Pseudomonadati > Bacteroidota > Chitinophagia > Chitinophagales > Chitinophagaceae > Flavihumibacter > Flavihumibacter rivuli. The sequence goes on along the minus strand of NZ_CP092334.1, from coordinate 209,025 downwards.
CCCTGCTCAAAGAGCATTTTGGCCAGCGGCTCAAGTCCCTTTTCAATGGCTTGCGTAGCGCGGGTCTTGCGCTTGGGTTTATAGGGCAGGTAAATATCTTCCAGTTCAGTGGCATCAATACAGTTTTCGATCCTCGACCTCAATTCCGGGGTAAGTTTCCCGGCTGCATCGATCGTCTTCAATACCGTATCCTTCCTTTTATCCAGTTCGGTGAAATACTTTACCTCTTCAACGATGGAGTTGATGGCCACCTCATCAAGGTTGCCGGTAGCCTCCTTCCTGTATCGGGCCATGAAAGGCACTGTAGCGCCTTCTGCCTGCAGGTCATAAACATTGTTCACCTGCTTGAGTGTCAGGGACAGTTTCTGGGCAATTACTTGTATATACTTCGGTTCCATATGCTCATTTTTCAGGACGGCAAATGTAGGGGAGAATAGGGAATTGATGGCCAGGTTAAGGAACGCGATTTATCAACACCAAAAAGCACCAGAACGTTCTGATAAAAAATAGCCTAACCCGTCTTGCTCAAGCCAGGCATTCGGGCAAAATCAAGATATCAGTACTAACTATCAATACAAATAACCTTCCTTAACTGGTCAATATCTCGATAAGAATATTGTTCACTTCGTCGGCACGATTCATGACCATCAGGTGGCCGGCGCCTTTGATGGTATGGGTGGGCCTGACCTTCGAAAAAGGCAATAACCGGTCAGCCGTGCCATGGATATGGAACAGTGCCCCGGGATTACCCTCTTGCCGCCATTCAAGGATAGCCCCCAAAGCCCAGCGGAGGAAATCCGTATCACTCTCATCAATGATCCGTCGGAGCAGGGCCTTATCCTCCGCCGTTTCTGTAGTGAAGAGGCGTTTGGCCAGGGAGGCCTTTTTAAACAGAGCCATTGGGATCACCCTATGCAGCTGCAAAGGCCGGGTTATTTTATAATAGACCGGCAATTGTGAAGGATGGGCAATACTGGAGATCAGTACTGTATGGCGGGGAGTTTTCACCAAAGAGATCTCTGTGGCCAGCATCCCCCCAAAAGACAGGCCCACGAGGGAGAAAGGTTCGTCAGTGTTGATCTGCTCAGCCATTCTGTGGGCATACTGCACCAGTGGCTCTCCCTTTGCAGGCTTCAGCCATTCAAGGTGAACGATCTCCAGGGGCTCAGGCAGCCGGATATGGTGGAAAACCCTTTTGTCGGCCCCCAGGCCGGGAATAAAATACACTTTCATACGCTGCATGCTCAAAAGCTTACCTTTGCACCGTTTTAATTTAAGCTTGCTATGGATATCAAGAACAATATACTGGAAACCATCGGCAATACGCCGTTGATCCGTTTGAACAAAATTACCAGGGACCTGCCGGGAACCATCCTGGCCAAGGTGGATTATTTTAACCCCGGCAACTCCATCAAGGACCGCATGGCCTTGAAAATGGTGGAAGTGGCCGAGAAAGAAGGGAAGCTAAAGCCGGGTGGCACCATCATTGAATGTACCAGTGGGAACACAGGCATGGGACTGGCCCTGGCGGCGGTGGTAAAAGGGTATAAATGTATTTTCACCACTACCGACAAGCAGAGTAGGGAGAAGATGGATATCCTGAAGGCCGTTGGCGCCGAAGTGATCGTTTGCCCCACCAATGTTGAGCCGGACGATCCACGCTCCTATTATTCAGTAGCCCAAAGATTGGCCCGTGAGATCCCGAACTCCTACCATTTTAACCAGTACGATAACCCCGCCAACAGGCTCGCCCATTATGAAACCACCGGACCAGAGATCTGGCGCCAGACTGACGGAAAGATCACCCACCTGATCTGCACAGCCGGTACCGGGGGAACCGTAACAGGAACTGCCATGTACCTGAAAGAGAAAAACCCGGCTATCCAGGTTTGGGCCATTGACGTCTATGGCTCCCTGCTGACCAAGTATTTCAAGACTGGCGAGATCGATATGAATGAAGTGCATCCCTACATATCTGAAGGATTCGGGGAAGACTTTGTACCACAGAACTATGACATGAGTGTTATCGACCACTTTGAGCAGGTGACCGATAAGGATGGCGCTGTGATGGCCAGGAGATTGGCCAAAGAAGAAGGCCTGTTCTGCGGTTATAGCGCAGGAAGCTGTTTGCAGGGCCTGATGCAGCTTAAGGACAGGTTGAAGCCTGATGATGTGGTGGTATTGATCTTCCACGACCACGGAAGCCGCTATGTTGCCAAGATCTATAACGACCAGTGGATGCTGGAAAGGGGCTTCCTGGATGTCAAGACCTTTAAGGATATTGTCAATGGACGTGGCAGCCGCCAGCGCCTGATCACCGTTGATGCCAACCATACCGTTAGTGAGGCAGTTGAACTGATGAAGAAGTATGATATCGAACACATACCGGTTATGGAAGGCGACAAGGCAATTGGCTCCATCAGCGAGGGCGGATTGTTCCAGAAGGTCTTTACCAACCCTGATATCAAGCACGCTAAAGTGGGCACTGTATTGGAATCACCGTTCCCGATCGTTGACTTCCAGACTCCAGTGGAGAAACTGAGCACACTCATCAACAAGGAAAATGGTGCAGTTTTAAGCAGGGATGAGGCCGGGAATTTCCACATTGTGACCAAGTATGATGTACTGCAGGCAATGGGCAAATAATAGCAAAAATCATCATAATTCAACAGGGGTGCGGTTTCTGCCGCACCCTTTCCTTTTACCCAATTACCGGGATTAGTATTTTTACGATTCTATTGCGCGTAATCCTACCCGTAAGTCCACTGAAAGGATACGATTCCTGCAGTAAATACTGAAGTGTTAAAATTGAGCAAATGCGCTATTGTACGCAATATGCAAGCGACCTACTTTTGTATCAGAAGTTGATTGATAATTCAATCGTATCCAATATCCGAAGAACCAGTTTCGCAAAATCCAAAATCCAAATCCAAGATCCAATTCCTGCGAAAGAACCAAAGGAAAAATCCAATATCAATCAACTTCCTTTTTTTGTCCAATGATCCAATGAAAGTCCTAAACCGAAATCAGCACCAAATCCTTTGAAAAGCCGGTGTGATGAGTGGATGAGGCAAGTTCTTTGAACCCGAACCGAAAAAGCTTTTAGCTTGATCAACCTCTGAAACCATTATTCATTACCATGAGCCCGAGTCCAAACCGTCCAAACCATGTCCAGTTTCCTAACCGTCCAAAAAAAGTTTAGACCGGGCTTCCTGGGGATTCCAAATCCACAATGAAAAACCGCCAAATCCTGAAAACCACTTAACAATCCAACCCCTGGGAATTCCAGTGATTGAGTCCGGTATCCTCCTGCCCTACTTCATGTAAGGCAGGGGGTACAAAGTGGTCCTCCTTCTTTCATTTCTACCTATTCCCTTTATTTTGCAGCAAATTTCCTGAATGCCTGAATGTATTGATCAGATGGGCAGGATCGTCCTGTTGGGTGATCTCCCTAAAAGGATCATTTCGCTTGTCCCTTCACAAACCGAACTTCTTTTTCACCTTGGACTGGAAAAGGAAACGGTAGGCATTACCCGTTTTTGCATCCACCCGGACGATTGGTTCCGAACCAAAACAAGGATCGGCGGCACCAAGGATATTCGGCCGGAAAGGATCCACCAACTACAACCCAACCTTATCATTGCCAATAAGGAAGAAAACCAAAAAGAACAGATCGAGAGCCTTGCCGCGCATTATCCCGTTTGGATAAGCGATGTGAATGACCTGGCATCAGCCCTGGAGATGATCCTGGGAATAGGGGAAATCACCGGCAGGACAGCCCCTGCTGAAAGCCTGGTTTCGGTTATACAAGAAGGTTTCCTTGGATTGGAGCCGATCAAGAACAAACCAAGGACTACTTACCTGATCTGGAAAGACCCATATATGACGGCAGGGTCCGATACCTTCATCCATTCGATGATGGAAAAATGCGGCTTCAACAACATTTTCGGATCAAGGCAGCGATACCCCGTCACCACGGTGGGAGAAATCAGGGAACTGGGTTGCGAACTACTACTGCTCTCATCGGAGCCCTATCCATTTGCTGAAAAACATATACTGGAATTGCAGGAACAATTGCCCGGAACAACCATCCTCCTGGTTAATGGGGAATATTTCAGTTGGTATGGCAGCAGGCTGCAGTGGGCGCCCTCCTATTTCAAGAAACTGCTCAACAGTCTCCCATAAATCCATTTGCCTTAAATTGTAGGACAATTCATTTCCTTGTCATTCGCATCCCATCATAACGCATCCGAAAAGGGGGAGTTCGATAAGCCCTCCCGCAAGAAACCGATGTTTCCGGTCAACGATCGCCTGCGCGCCTACCTGAAGCATCATGGCCGGGAAGTAAAGCTACCGGTTGCCTATCGCGACCTGCAACGTTTTACCTACTCCGTTCCACTCAAGGATAAGGATGGAAAAGATAGCCTTTGGGAAACTGTTGTATACGACCTGAAGGAATGGGAGTTCATCCGTGAAGGCCTGGTGAAGATCTACGCGATCCTGAAAACAGAAGGAGACCTCACCTTCACCAAACATCTTGATGTTGCGAGGATAGATTATTGCGCCTTCGGGAACTCCCAGCCGTTCCGTATCAGGATCGTCAATAAATTCAACGACAACTACGACCACTATTATATCAAGATCGCAGATGCCTCAAGGGTGTATGGACTGGAACTGGAACATATCCTTTCCCCCAACAGGATTACTTTCCTCACGCATCAGCAAACATTGGTTGAAGAGCATATACCAGGTATCCCAGGCGACATATTTATCAAGACCTACCTGCAGGATAAGGAGACCAACAGGATCAGGCTGGCAAAGGAATTTGTGAAGTTCAATGAAAGGTGTTTTGTCAGGCTGCTGGGCGATATGCGCAGTTACAACTTCGTGGTGGACATCACACCCGATATCGAAGATTTTCAATACCGCATCAGGGCCATCGATTTTGACCAACAGTCCTATGAAGGAAGGAAGAACCTCTACCTTCCACAATTCTTCAAAGAGAACTACCCATTGGTCGCCCTGACACTCGAATACCTGAACAAGGATTCCATCGAACAGTACCAAACTGAAGAAAGGACCATGATGGCATTCAGGCTCGCCTCCGCACGTTACCGCATGAAGGAATTGCTTGATATCATGGGCAAGGATAATATTTCCACTCCGGAAAAGATCGGCCAGTTGAGCAAGGAACTAAGCGATTACCACCTAAAGAATCCCGGGTTATTGAGGTGTCATTCCATGGGACAATTGGTCAAGCAACACCTGAAGGTCTGCCTGAGGAAGAACCTGCTATTGATTCCGCGCTTACAAAGCCGCTTCGAAGACTAACAACTGTTATTAAAAAAAACACCCCCCGTTAACGGCAGGAATGGTATATTAGCGACTCAATTAACGATTGCCATTGCCTGTATTATTTCAGGAAACCAAAAAAAACCAGATGAAAAAGTACAGCGCCGGCGTATTATTCGGCGAAGAATTAGAAGCCCTATATAAGGACGCCAAAGCCAACCAATTTGCATTGCCAGCCGTGAACACCATCGGCACAGACTCCATTAACGCGACCCTTGAAACAGCAGCAAAGGTTAACTCACCTGTAATTGTGCAGTTCTCTAATGGAGGCGCCCAGTTCATTGCAGGTAAGGGAATGCCCAACGATAACCTCCAGGCAAATATTGCCGGTGCCATCTCAGGCGCACTGCATATCCATAACGTAGCCAAATACTATGGTGTACCCGTGGTACTGCATACTGACCACGCAGCCCACAAATGGTTGCCCTGGATCAGCGCACTGATCGATGCCGGCCAGGAATTCCATAAGGAAAAAGGACGCCCCCTGTTCAGTTCACACATGCTCGACCTGTCTGAAGAATCCCTGGAAGAAAATATCCAGACTTCTGTAGCATTCTTCAAAAGGATGCAACCACTTGGTATGGGTATCGAGATCGAACTCGGTGTTACCGGTGGTGAAGAAGATGGTGTTGACAATAGCGGCGTAGAAAACGATAAGCTTTACACGCAACCCCAACACGTTGCCTATGCCTACGAAGAGCTTGGTAAAGTGGGCAACCTGTTCACCGTAGCGGCAGCCTTCGGTAACGTACACGGTGTGTACAGCCCTGGTAATGTAGAATTGCGTCCAGAGATCCTGCACAATAGCCAGGTATTCATCCAGGAACAATATAAGACCGGTGAAAAGCCAGTATACTTTGTATTCCATGGTGGAAGCGGCTCCCCTAAAGAGCAGATCCGCGAGGCCATCGGTTATGGTGTGATCAAAATGAATATTGACACCGACCTGCAATGGGCCTTCTGGGAAGGGGTACTGGGTTATTATCAAAAGCATGAAGCCTACCTGCAAGGCCAACTCGGCAACCCCGAAGGAGCAGATAAGCCCAACAAGAAATACTATGACCCACGCGTATGGTTGAGGAAAGGCCAGGACAGCTTCGTGAAGCGCCTGGAAGAAGCCTTCACCGACCTGAACTGCATCAACAGGAATGCCTAAGATACTCTCATCCATTCATAAAGGGACCCTCATTAAAGGGTCCCTTTTTCATTTCTTTTCCGACCCGACTCCGACCCGTCTCCGACCCGACTCCGACCCGGCTCCGACCCGTCTCCGACCTTACCCCGTTAAAACACGGTCTGAAGGCATGTATTTTCACCCTATTCCATTGCGTTAACTGTACACAACTACTTCCTGCCTTACCGGCCTTCGATTATTTTCGCTTCTCAAAACGATTGCAAAAAGAACCATTATGCCAGAAAAAAAGATCGTTGAGCTATTAGGCGAAAGGGCCGAATACCTGCTCAGCCACCAATGCCAAACATTGGACAAGTCCCAATTCACACTACCTTCCCCCTCGCATGTTGAAGAAGTCTGGGTAAACAGCAACCGCAACAACCAGGTACTCAGGAGCATGCAGCAGTTATTAGGCCATGGACGTCTGGCCAATACAGGTTACTGCTCCATCTTCCCGGTTGACCAGGGAATCGAACACAGCGGTGGATCAGCGTTTGCCCCCAACCCAATGTACTTCGACCCGGAGAACATCATCAAACTTGCTATAGAAGGTGGCTGCAGTGGCGTGGCTTCTACCTATGGGGTGCTGGGATTGATGAGCCGTAAATACGCCCACCGGATCCCCTTCATTGTTAAGATCAACCACAATGAATTCCTAAGCTATCCTAACCGCTTCGACCAAACCATGTTTGGTACAGTAAAAAGCGCCTGGAATATGGGTGCCGTGGCTGTAGGTGCCACTATTTATTGGGGAAGTGCAGAAAGTACCCGTCAGTTGAAAGAAGTGGCAGAGGCATTCGAATATGCCCATGAACTGGGAATGGCTACCATCCTCTGGTGCTATACCCGTAATAATGCCTTCAAGGTTGATGGAGTGGATTACCACACTTCCGCAGACCTTACCGGTCAGGCCAATCACCTTGGAGTGACCTTACAGGCCGATATCATCAAACAAAAACTTCCTACCAATAACGGAGGCTACCTGGCCACCAAACATGGCAAGACCAGCAAACTGGTTTATGAGAAATTGACCACGGACCACCCGATCGATCTTTGCAGGTACCAGTTGGCCAATTGCTATATGGGCAAAGTCGGACTGATCAATAGTGGGGGGGAAAGCAAAGGAGCCAGCGATATGGCAGAAGCCGTAGAAACTGCCGTGATCAACAAGCGCGCTGGTGGCATGGGCCTAATCCTGGGAAGGAAAGCGTTCCAAAGGCCTTTCAAGGAAGGCGTGGAAATGCTCAATATCATCCAGGATGTCTATCTGGATAACAGTATTACCGTTGCCTGATTACTCATTGTTACACATACATACGGCCTGCCATTGCAGGCCGTTTTCATTTCCATTTCAGGTTAAAACACCCCTCCACAACCCTATTGCCAATCCCTAATTTGGGACCATGAAAAAGGGAGTGGAAATCATACCAGGAATATTCAACTATTGTAACAGGCGCTGTAAAGAATGCAAATTTACTTCCAGGTGCTCGGCATTCAACCCCAAAAGCCCTTCGTTTCCCGACTCCTTCGCAAGTGTCCCCATTGAATGGATGCAGGCAACGAATAACCTGCTTCAACATTTTATCGATCTAATGGATGAAAGAGAACCGTTTGGCAGGCCTTTTATGAACGAAGACTACACACCAGATAACGATTACTGCTTAGATGAATTCAACAACTTTAAGAGCAGGGTCCATAAAAAAATGATCTATGAATGTGAACAGGCCATGAATGATATCTGGAGGTGGCAGAACAAAAAAAAGCCCCCTTATGGTGGAACAACCCCTAGCCATCGCAGTAATTATTGTAACACAGACAGCCTCTCTCTTCCTCCATATCAACCAAAACAAATCGAGGCACTGGAAATTCTTGAATGGTATTCATACCTTATCCCTGCAAAAACAAATCGGGCGGTATCAGCATTGGAAGAAGCCATGAATGAAACCGGCGAGCTACATATGATTTGTCAACGTGACGCTGATGGTTCAGCCAAAGTAGCATTGCTTGGGATAGATGATTGTATCACTTCCCTCCTTTCCCTTTACTCAGAATGGCCGGAAGAAGAAGATAATATCCTCCTCTTCCTTACCAATCTTTCAAAAGTAAAAGCATTCATACTGGATGAATTCCCTGAAGCCATGAACTTTATCAGGCCAGGCTTTGACATGAATGTTTGACAAAATCGCCCATTCATAACGCTTCTTGTTTCGACCGGTTGCAGCAGCGTTTTCCCCTTATCCTAACCGCATCCCCTTGCCTTGACAATAGCCCGATTAGCATCATGCATAATGGAATCGACAAACGTAAAATCGTTATTCCTTCTCCGGCATCAACACTGCAATGAACTCATTCTTCCCATTGAAGAATAACTGTGCCGCAGTTTTGATATCCTGCACTGTTAGTGCATTGACATATTTTTCATAATCCAGGAATCTCGCAGGTGAACTCCCTACTGCTATCTGCTCTGTGATCTGGTTCAGCCAGGTCTGGTTTTCCTTTATACCTGTCCTGTACTTCTCCAACCACTGTTTCTTCACCTTATTCAAATATTCTTCCCCGGGGCCAGTTACCTTCAATAGGTCTATTTCATGACGGGCAGCCGCCAATAAGGTATCCACCTTTTCCGGACCACAAGGCAACTGCAAAACGAATGAGTAATTACCATAGGGATATCTATCAACACTACTGAACATGCCGCCACCATATATCCCCTGAATCTTCTCACGCAATTCCTCAATGATTCTGATGTTCAATATCTCACTTATGGCAGCTGCTTTCAACTCCAGGTCCTCCTTATAAGCCACCTCGCCATTGAAGAACCCAAGGATCAGGCTCTTTTTCTCCTTGCCTTTATTGACCGTTAGCATTTTCTTTCCTGTAACAGGGCGCACTTTATTATCCTTCCACATGAACTTCTGCTTGCTGACTGGTAAACTTCCCAGGTAAGTCTCCAGCATTGGCATAATTGAATCAAACTGTAAACTTCCTACCAAAACAAAATGCATACCTGAAGCATCCCCAATATGTTCTTTATAGATGGCAAGACACCTGTCGAGGTTCAACTGCTCAAAATAGGATGGCTTTGGAACTGCTATCGGCGCTAAAGGATTATCATTATACAGAACGCGGAAAAGGGTATCCACAAAAGCCGTCTGTGGATTGGCGCCAATCGCCGCATACTGTTGTTTGCTGCGTTGGATGAAGGAACTAAACAAGCCAGTATCCTTTCTTGGTGAGGTAACATATAGGTAAACCAACTGCAGTAAGGTTTCAATATCCTTCTTTCCCGAGTTGCCGCGGAACCCATCAGTGATATCACCTATGGATGGAGACACAGATACGGATTTACCAGACAAGACTTTTCGCAATTCAACAGGTGTGAATTTTCCAACGCCCATTGAGGTAACAACCGGTATCGCATACTCCGCATTGTACTTATCAGCAAGGCTGTAGCCATTCTTCCCTCCGGGACGGGTTGCTGATAACAATACCTGGTCATTCTTAAAATCCGTTGATTTCAAGGTTACTTTAACACCATTACTCAATACCACAGTAGTGGTTCCCATGGCTTTGTCAACACTTCGGCTAACTATTTTACCTGGTTTGGGTGGCTCAGCTAAAAGTGTCGATACAACTTCTTTTTCCTGGTATGGAGTTAGCTGGGCAAGTTTGCTGGCTTTCATTGTTGCCAGCAACTCATCATTCTTCACCAACTGGCTTCCTGGTCCCAACTCAGGACCGGTTGCATATACAAACCTGTTCTCCTCATTCCTGATTTCATTGGACACTTCATTCACTTCTTCCAGCGTAATACCAGGCAATACCGTCCTGGTGTATTCGAACTCCCTGGCAATACCCGGAATGGGTTCCTTAGTAAGGAAATTACCGGCATATTCATCAGCGAAATCTTCAGATTCTGTTTTGTCCCTGTTGTTGAAATTGCGTTCCAAGCTATTCAGGATCGACTTTTTACTCCTTTCCAATTCTGATAGTGTAAAGCCAAAACGATTAGCCCTTTCCAATTCATTCATTAAAGCGGTTAGTCCCTTACGCACATCACCAGAACCCACTGAAACAAATGCCCGGAAATTCTCATGGTCACGGACGAAACCACCAAAACTGGCCCCAGCACCAACAAATGGAGGCTCGGGTAATTGGGTCAGTTCCTGCAACCTCTGGTTCAACATAGAAGTATACAATTGCCTGACCAATGCCTTACGGTAGTCCCCAAAAGTTTGGATTGGTGTAACATTCTTGATGGGATAATTGACCACAACAGAAAAACCAGTCGCTTCCTTATCGGTAACCACCATAGCTTCCGGTTTTGAATAGGAAGGAATCATTTCTGTTCTCCTGGTTCGGGCTTCCTGGGGATTCTCCAAAGCAGAGAAATGCTTACGGATAAGGTCAAGCGCCTTATTCTCCTCAATATCACCTACTACGATAACTGCCATCAAGTCTGGCCGATACCAATCCCGGTAAAACCGCCTGATCACATCTGGCTTAAAGGTCCTGATGATACTATCTGACCCAATTGGCAAACGATCGGCGTACTTTGACCCTGCAAAAAGCCTTGGGTAGATCTTCCTGAACATCCTATCCTGCGCCCCTTTCCCAAGGCGGCTTTCTTCAAGTATCACTCCCCTTTCGGTTTCAATATCCTCATCCAGGTAACTCACCTGGTGCGCCCAATCTTCCAATATCTGGAAGCCTTTCTCCAGGTTCCCGGGTTTGTCTGTAGGGATAGGAAGGATATAGACCGTTTCATCAAAACTGGTATAGGCATTCAGGTCATTTCCAAATCCCACACCAATATCCTGTAAATAGGACACGATATCATTTTTCCGGAAGTTTTTTGTGCCATTAAAGGCCATGTGCTCACACATATGGGCAAGTCCAAGTTGATCAGGATCTTCATTGATCGACCCGGCGTTTAGGACAAGCCTTAGTTCTACTTTCTTTTCCGGCCACTTATTGGTCCTGATATAATAGGTTAGGCCATTGGGTAATTTCCCGATCCTGACTACTGAATCAATCGCAATTACATCATTTGGTGATGGTTGGGCCAGGCCAAGGTTTGCTGAGAGCAGGAGGATAAAGGCCAGGAATTTTGCAGAAAACTTGAAAAGGAACTTTACTAGTCTGGTCATGGTAAGGTTCAGTTGGTGAACGGTTTATAATAATGGGACAAATTAGCAATTACCAAACCCAATAAACAAAAAAAACCCGCAGTGGTTAACCACTGCGGGTATATTACTGATTTACCCTGATCTTATTTATTGGTGATCTCGGTAATGGGCTTACCCACAGAACCACTGGGCATCTGGATATGCAATAATGCTGAAATAGTTGGGGCGATATCGGTCATATACACTTCAGTATTGGACTTACCGGGCTTAATGCCCCAACCATACCACACCAAAGGTATATGGGCGTCGTAAGGGTTCCACAAACCGTGGGTGGTACCAACATCCCAACCATCAATATACTGGGGCTTCAGGATGATCTGGATGTCCCCACTCCTGGAGGGATAATATCCGCTTGCCAGCATTTCCCTAAGCTTCGCAGGCAAGGGGGTTTCCATTAACTCATCCAATTCAAAGGCCCTGGCAACACTTTCCTTCTTTTGGAGATAGCGCACTACTTCCTTACTGATCTTCTCCTTATCCATCTTCAGGCTATCCATCACCCTATGGTTCAGGTGAACCTGGTAATTAAACATGCTTACCACAAGGTCATCTTGACCAAATTTCTGCTTCAACTGTACATTCATTTCTTCCAGCATGGCAGCGTCATCTACCGTACCAGCAGGGATCTTATTGGCTTTCAGGAAACCAGGTATATGCGCTACGCCATGATCAGCAGAAAGGAAGAAAAGGTACTGCCCCTTGCCAACATTCTGGTCGAGGAAATCAAGGAAATCGCCCAGGTCCTTATCGAGCCTTAGGTAAGTATCTTCAATCTCAATGGAATTCGGTCCAAAGCTATGGCCAACATAATCAGGACTGGAAAGGCTTACAGCAAGGAAATCGGTTACTTCATCCTTACCCAATTCTTCGCCCTTCAAGGCCTCCCTGGCCACATTAAGGGTCATGGTGTTGCCAAAGGGGGTTACATTAATGACATTGTAGTTCTTACCTATCATGCCAGATAACACATAAGGGAACCCGGGGGAGGTGGCGCCAAATGGCTTGGCCTCATAGGGCTGCACATCGGGAGCACTTTGTGTATAGGTATTAATAGGATACAGTGTATTCCACCCTTCTTTGTAAAACTGGTCAGGCTCTTTTTTCTGGTTATACTTATCCAACCATGCAGGAAGGTCGTTCCGGTAATAAGTGGAAGTGATCCAAACACCGGTCTTATTATCGTACCAATATGCTCCGTTTGCTGAATGCCCGGCAGGCAGGATACCGCCTCGATCCTTTATGGCAATACCGATCACCTTACTCCTGAAATTGGTGGCAAGGCGGAGTTCATCGCCAACAGTGGTTACAAACATATTCCTTGGGCTCATCTCACCTGCGGCGGTTGTACTTCCTACCGTCTTTACTGTCCGGTCTTCGGTACAATAAACAGCCCTGTCAAGGTTAGAATCGTACCAGGCATTACCTGTTATGCCATGCACGCCGGGAACCGAACCAGTGTAAATAGCAGTGTGCCCGCAGGCGGTCACTGTTGGCGCATAGGGGATCATGGTATTCTCGCAGGAAAATCCCTGCCCAAGGATCCTCTTGAAGCCTCCATTAGGGAGGTACCGGTCACTGTATCGGTACAGGAAGTCCCACCTCATCTGGTCTACCACAAGGCCTACAACTAGTTTAGGCCGGGCCACCTCACCCGCTTTCTGGCTATGGGCAACTACACCCATTATCAATAGCAAGCATATCAAACTAGAGCGAATCATCGGATAGTTTTTTACAAATATAATTGCTTGCCCTGCCTGTTTGGTTGATTTACTTATTACCCTTTCTTGATTTTAATATGATATTCATCAGGTTATCAGGGATGCAGCTTATCCGCCAATTGACTCCCCCTTAAAGTGAGACCATCCCTGGCCAAGGGTTTTGCCCCACTCCTCCGGGTTTTGCATAAGGACCATGTCATTAAAATTTCAGCGGACCCGATACAAGTCCATCAAGACAAAAGGGTTACCTTTGCCGCAATTTTTAACCAATAATTGTTTCAAAATATGGCAGATGTTTTCGAAAAGCTGGTGAAAGACGGAGGTCCGATTGGTCAGCACATGAAACGTGCGCACGGTTACTTTGCCTTCCCGAAACTGGAAGGGGAACTGGGTAGCAGGATGTTCTTCAGGGGAAAGGAAAGGATCGTTTGGAGCCTTAACAATTACCTTGGACTGGCCAACCACCCGGAAGTACGCAAGGCTGATACTGAAGCCGCCGCCAAATGGGGCATGGGATATCCCATGGGAGCCCGTATGATGAGTGGCAACAGTGTGTATCACGAACAACTGGAAAGGGTACTCGCAGCTTTTGTGAAGAAAGAAGACGCCATGTTACTGAACTTCGGCTACCAGGGCATCATGAGCTGTATCGATGCATTGGTTAACCGCAGGGACGTTATCGTGTATGATGCTGAGTGCCATGCCTGTATCGTGGATGGCATCCGCATGCATATGGGTTACAGCTACGTGTACAAACACAACGATATAGAAGACTGTGAAAAGCAATTGCAACGCGCCGAGAAAATGGTTGAAAAGACCGGTGGCGGCATCCTGCTGATTACTGAAGGGGTGTATGGCATGAGTGGCGACCAGGGCAAATTGAAGGAGATCGTTGATTTAAAGAAGAAATACCAGTTCCGAATCCTTATTGACGACGCCCATGGATTTGGGGCAATGGGTCCAACCGGAGCCGGCACAGACGAAGCACAGGGATGCCAGGATGGAATTGACCTCTATTTCTCCACCTTCGTTAAATCGATGGGTAGCATCGGCGCCTTTATCGCCGGTCCCAAGGATGTGTTATCCTACCTTCGTTACAACACCCGTTCGCAGATATTTGCCAAGAGCCTGCCCATGATCATCGTTGAGGGCATGCTGAAAAGGATGGAAATGCTGCAAACCATGCCCGAACTGAGAGAACGCCTCTGGCATGTTACCAACACCTTGCAGAATGGCCTGCGCGAAAGGGGATTCGATCTCGGCAAGACCAATACAATGGTTACCCCCATCTACATGAAAGGGGATGTACCTGAAGCAACCGCCATGGTACTTGACCTCAGGGAGAACTACAATATTTTCTGTTCAATAGTGGTATACCCGGTAATTCCAAAGGGACAGATCATTTACCGTTTGATCCCAACCGCTGTACACACCGATGAGGACATTGCATTAACCCTGAAGGCCTTTACCGAAACCAAGGCCAAACTGGATGCAGGAGCCTATAAGGTTGCAGAAATACCCGATATGGCAGAAGCCATGTAATCTGGCTTAATCAACCAAATAAAAGAGGCTACCGATCGGTAGCCTTTTTATTTGGTCAAATTGAATACTCCTGTATTTTATACCTTACCCTACAAGGCAGGGTTGGGGGGTGGGCAAAAAAAATCCCGCCTGGCGGCGGGATGCACTAATCAAATACCATTAACCATTAAACCTTATCCTATGAAAATTCAAATATAAGATGTTCGTGAGTAAACATTGGTTGCATTGGGAATTTTTTTTTCAAAAAAAACGGGCTTTTTGACCCGAATCAATCGGGAATAAGTATTTCCCTAGCCGATTGGGGCAACCGCCTAAGTGGAAACCCGTAGGCATTGATATTGAACAACTAAAACAGGCAAATAGTTCCATTTGAAAGCAAAACCCCTATCTGGATGATAGGGGTTTTGAAATAATTGACGTTTTTAAATCAAGCATCATCTGTAAATTTTACCACGCTCCTTTGAACTTCTTATGGTAGTCCGGGAAGGCCATGGTTTTGTACGCCCCTTCACCAAAATATTTGAGGATCGGTTCTATTTCACTGGGATTCAGGAAGCCGGGAATAGCCTGTGGTTCTTCCCCGGGAGCTGGGATAATTACCGTGGTCGGATAGGACAACTGTCCCCTGGTAAGGTAAAGGGCTATTTCATTCGTATTATAGCCTTTATTGAATGCATACTCTTTCCCCATCCATTTAACAGCATCCCTGGTCTCGGCATTCAGCTTGATTGGATAAAACTTATCCTGCAGGTAGGCAGCAACCTTTCCATTGGCATAGGTTCTTTTATCCATTACCTTGCACCAGCCGCACCAGTCCGTATACAAATCGATCAACACTGGCCTTGGATTGGCATTCCAAACAGTCTCCACCTCCCCCAGGGTCATCCAGCGTATACCCTTCTCCGTTGGTTTCTGGGCACAGGTAAAGAACAATGAGGCTATTAATAGGGTGATGGTGGTAAACCGAAGCATGGTTAATTTTGTTTGTCATCAAATATAATCAAATAGCATGCAGAAGATTGTAGTTGCGGTAACCGGCGCAAGCGGCTCCATTTATGCCCAGGTACTCCTGAAAAAATTAGTAGCCATCAGGGACCAATGGCAGGAGTTAGCAGTGGTAATGACAGACAATGCGCAGGACGTGTGGGAAACGGAGTTGGGAAACAAGGATTACCAGCAGCTCGAAGCTGTAAAATTTTATGACAAAAATGACTTTTTCGCCCCCTTTGCCTCCGGGTCAGGGCAGTTCAACACCATGATCATTGTTCCCTGCTCTATGGGCACACTTGGCCGCATTGCCGGTGGCATTTCAAATGACCTCATCACAAGGGCTGCTGATGTTATCCTGAAAGAAAGAAGGAAGCTTATTTGCGTGATCAGGGACACCCCTTATAACCTGATGCATATCCGCAATATGGAAACCGTGACCCTTGCAGGCGGCATAATCTGTCCTGCTTCCCCATCCTTCTACAGCAACCCGAAAAATTTTGAGGAACTCGCTTCAACTGTTGTGGACAGGGTAATAGACCTTGCCGGCCTCAGGATCAGCACGTATAGATGGGGCAGCAATGAGCAAATTTGATTACCTTGTATTACAAATACTCATCAAGTGTTTAATTTCGAATACCAGTCTTATAACTACAACGAAATAGCCAAAGAATTAGCCCGGGCACTGCATGTCAAATTGGAGAACAATAGGGTGAACTTCCCCGAGGATACTGCAAGCGGCTACATGCAATTCATTGACCTCCCCAATAACCTGCAGGCCAGTATTTCAAATTATACCATCAACGATAATTTCTATTACAAAAGGAAAAGGATACCTGAAGAGTATTATGTACTCAGGTATGAAGACATCAAGATCACTGACGAGCTCACCCTTAAGATCGATGGGGAGGAACTTAAGACCAGGAATGAATACCACGCTGGTGTTTACCTGACCACAACGCTTTTCGATGTTTCGTACCTGGCCAAGAAAGGATCTTCTTTCAAAGGCATCAATATCATCTTCAATAAAGAATGGATGGCCAACCATCTAGGCATTGCCGACCCTGAAGAAGTATTATCCACCTACCTGAGCCTGAGGACAGGAAGCTATACCATTGAACCGATAGATAATGAGTACAGGCGTTATTTCAATGACATCCTGCACTCCGACAACCAGGGGCCACTCTGGATCGCCACTGTCCAAAACAGGATCATGCTCCTGATCGAACGCTTCTTCAGCAGGCTCTATGAAAAAAGCAAGACCCTTATGGCCGGCCCCAAAATCTCGAAGCATGATGTCCACCAATTGATGCATGTGGAATCATTGCTAACCCGCGATATCCACTCCCGTCCTCCTACCATAGACCAACTGGCGCAGGAAGCAGCTATGAGTTCTGCCAAACTTAAAAAGCTATTCAAGGAAGTATATGGCACCAGCATCTATGCCTATTACCAGCGTCAACGCATGAGTGTTGCCAGGGAAATGTTGCTGAGCGGAGAATTCACGGTCAAGGAAGTTGGCCTTCAGTTGGGTTATTCCAACCTCAGCAATTTTGCGGCTGCTTTCAAGAAGGAATTCAACATCCTTCCCAGTGAGATCAGGGCATAAAAAAAAGCCCCAAATGGAGCTTTCAAAGCGTTTCTGATCAAATTACCGAAGGTCCACTTCCTCCACACCAGGGTACTTTTTCTTATCGAACACAAACTGGCTATCGGCTACCTGCGCCTTACCGTTCAGGCTGTTAACAGTATAGGTGTACTTATTACCATTCTTTTCAAGCACCTTGGTACTGTAAATGGTCTTTGATGCCTTATCCACGTATACATATACCTTATGGAAAGCCTTGGACTTATCAATAGGGGTCATCTCTATTTCCTGGATCACCTTGCCCGCCACTTTCTTTTCGCCGTTTAACTTATACAGGAAGTCCTTATCGTAGAAGTTCGTGAATAGCTTTTGGGGGGTAATGGTGTTCTGGCTGGGGTCGAACTTGGTAATGGTCACTTCATTGGCTGCCTTATCATAAGTCCAGATATTCTTCCCGTCACAAAAGATCTCCTGGCCTGTAATGGACACCCTGTATTTGGTGCCTTTCATATACACCGTTCCCTTCTTAACCCCTTGTACCTTACCCTTGCCATCTTCAACCTGCAGGGTAAAGCTGGACTGAACGGCAGAAAAGGTCTTGAATTTGGCACTAACACCATCCAGCACAGCCTTGGCCGCGGGATCACTTTGTGCGCTAACTGAACCGGCCATTAATGAGCCTGCTACTAATGCCAGAATGCCTAAAGTTTTCTTCATGCTTATTTTTTTCAACGCGTGCAAAGATATTCAAATTAGATGCATCTCTATGACTTTGGGTTGCCCGACAAGATTAATCGGCTCCCAAACCTTAACATTTCCCTAAGCTAGCCCGGAAAGATAGCTTTCCAGTTCCGCTTCCGTTTTCATCAACACCTCCCTGGCCTTACTGCCCAGGTTGGGACCTACCACTCCTGCCGCTTCCAGTTGGTCCATCAACCTTCCGGCCCTATTGTATCCGAGTTTCATCCTTCTTTGTAATAAGGAAGTTGAGCCAACCTGGTTCTGCACAATAACGCGCGCTGCTTCTTCAAAGAGAGGATCCCGGTCATTGATCAGGTCAAAATCCTTCCCCTCCAAATCCTTCTCATCTACATATTCTGGCAGGAGGAAGGCCTGTGGATACCCGCGCTGGTCACCAATGAAGTCCGTAACTGCCTCAACCTCCGGCGTATCCACAAATGCACACTGTAAGCGGGTCAGCTCCCCATTATAAGAGATCAGCATGTCACCCTTACCGATCAGCTGTTCCGCTCCACCGGCATCGAGAATGGTCCTGGAATCGATCTTGGAAGAGACCTTGAATGCTATCCTGGCTGGGAAGTTGGCCTTAATGGTACCGGTAATAATGTTTACAGAAGGCCTCTGGGTAGCAATGATCAGGTGAATTCCCACGGCACGTGCCAACTGGGCAAGTCGGGCGATCGGCATCTCCACTTCCTTGCCGGCGGTCATGATCAGGTCGGCAAACTCATCAATCACCAATACAATAAACGGAAGGTATTGGTGTCCCTTCTGGGGATTCAATTTCCTCCTGATGAACTTTTCATTGTACTCCTTGATATTCCTTGTACCGGCTTCCTTCAGGAGGTCATAACGGTTATCCATTTCAATACACAATGCATTCAGTGTATTGATCACTTTCTTGGTATCGGTGATGATCGCTTCTTCCTCGCCGGGGAGCTTTGCAAGGAAATGCCTTTCAATGGTCCGGTATAAACTCAATTCCACCTTCTTGGGATCTACCAGCACAAACTTCAATTGGGAGGGATGCTTCTTGTACAGCAAGGATACCAATATCGCATTCAACCCAACCGATTTACCCTGACCAGTGGCACCGGCCATTAGCAAGTGGGGCATGGCTGCCAGGTCTACAATGAAATTCTCATTATCGATCTTCTTACCAACTGCAATGGGCAGGCTATAGTTGCTGTGCTGGAATTTCTCAGAACTCAGGAGGGTCTTCATACTCACCACGGTCTTCTTCACATTGGGCACTTCAATACCAATGGTACCCTTACCGGGGATGGGGGCAATGATCCTGATCCCCAGGGCCGCCAGGCTGAGTGCAATATCATCCTCAAGGTTCTTGATCCTGGATATCCTAACCCCTGCAGCCGGCACGATCTCATAAAGGGTCACAGTAGGACCAACCGTAGCACTGATTTTCTGGATCTGGATATCGTAATTCTTAAGGGTATTGATGATCTGGTTCTTGTTGGCTTCCAGTTCAGCAGGGTCCTGGACGATCTTTTCACTGCCATGGGTTTCCAGCAGATTCAAACCCGGGTATTTGTAATCGCGCAGGTCAAGTGTAGGTTCGTAGGGTGGAAGTTCCTCAAGTGCACCTCCTTCTTCCCCGGTATCAGACGGTTCTTCCACTACTTTGATCTCAAGTTCGATATCACTTGGCGGGACAACAGGAACAGTGGGCTGTGAAGGCGGAGGTGTTGCTACAACCGTCGCCATTACAGGCGCTGTCTGCTCCCTTGGGGGAAGAACATTCACTACTTCCTGCTCCTCTTCTTCTTCCATTTCCTCCTCTATTAAAAGGGTTGGTTCTTCATGGGCTTCTACTTCCTTCTCCACTACCTGGAACTCCGGCTCGGGAGTCCTTGGTTGCGGGGGAAGAACAACCACGCCTCCTTCTTTTTTCAATCCATTCTTCTTAACCGGTTCTTCTACAAACAATTTAGCACCCTCCTTTTCATCAGGTTCTTCTTGTTCTTCACTTTCCGCTTCCACCTCCGCCTGTTTCTCACGCTTGGGCAATTGCGGTACTTTGAACACCGGGTTGAATCGCCAGATGAAATAAGCCAGGCCGCCAACCATTATCAAGGCTGCAGTTCCCACTGAACCCAGGAACCGGGACAACCAATTACTAACCACATTCCCGAAGCCGCCACCCCATGGGAAACCGCTCTCACCAAAAACAAAGGCCAGGGCCACACTGAAATAGATCAAACCTACCATCACGTAGCGGATATTCCTCGACAACTTGAAGACCTTACGTTCGAACAGGAAATTTACCCCTGCCACAAAAAAGAAACTGCAGAGGAAATAAGAGGCCAGCCCAAATGCCTTGTAGAAGAAAAAATGCGACACCCAGGCTCCCAACCTGCCCAGCAGGTTGGCCACCCTGATATCTTCCCCAAACAGGAAATCCCCTGTTCCCCTGAAAACCTTGTCCTGGTCTTCTTCCCAGGTAAAAAGGTATGAAGTGAAGGCTATGAAAAGGAAAACAGAAAGCAGCAACAACAATGCACCAGCGATCTTATGGGTACGCTCATCCTTGACCAGTGACTTTACCTCCACGGTCTCCTCTTTCTCGGGTTGCAACTGGTCCGGATCAGCAGCTGGTTTTTTCCTGGATTTCAGCTTATTTGCCATATTTACAAATATACAATACGCCTTGCAGGAAGGCCTGTAGGGGCCAAAATAAAAGCATTCCTACGGCTGTGCAAAAGAAATTGTATTTTGGAGATCGACTATGTTCTTCCCCAGACCTATGCGCCGTAATTTCAACCTTGCCTGCCTGTTTTTCCACCTATTGGCCATAACGGCATTTTGGCTGCTGCCTTCACCAAAACTTTGGGCACAGCCCGGACTTGATACCATTAAACTCAGCCAAATAAAGTTGTCTGAAAAAATCACGGAAAAGACAGGCTTATTCATAGATACGGCCAACCAGGTAGAGGAAGAACACCTGCACAGCCTTCCCGCATTAAGGCCGATCCCGGTTTCCCTTACCCGGAAACTGGACCCCAAATACGTAAGCAAGGATTGCTTCCTCCAGTTCACGGTAGAGAACGACACAGACTCCGCCATCACCACATACTTCTTACCTGGTTTTTATTTCAACACTATTAACCTTTTCAAATTCAACCCCGTTAAAGAACGGTTTGAGCTGGTATCAGGGACAACTTCCAACAGGGATGTACACTCAAATGTGGTCAAAAAACTTGAGTTAAAGGCAGGCGAAACTGCAACCTATATCACAGAACTGGAATTTATCAAAACCACGACCAATACCCTCAACCCTACATTGTCCAGGGATTTTTACCTCAACGCCTTACTGGAGGATTTGCAAAATGAAAGGAAGCTGAACTCGATCATCACCTACCTGATCTGCGGGCTGTTGCTCATGATGATCTTCTATTCCCTGGCAGCCTTTTATGCCAACCAAAACCTCGACTTCCTCTATTACACAGGTTATGCTTCCCTGCTCGGTATTATGTTCTTTTTGAAGGCCTATCTCTACCATAGGCCAACCCTGGCAAATTTCTTCTTTGAAAGCTATTTTGATTTTATCCTGCAATGTTCCGGGACCCTCTTCTACTTTATGTTCTTAAGGAAGTTTACCAATGCCACCAGGGATTTTAGCATCCTGAATAAAGTATTGCTGATCTGCCAGGTCCTAACCGTCATTGCCATGATCCTTTTCACCTATTTCAACTTTTTTTCAGCCAATTTCCAGTTCCAGAACATGGTGGAAAACGACACCAAATACCTTTGGTCAGCCAGCACGGTATTTTTCATTGTGTACTCTATTATCAAACGAAGCCCAACCTTGCGTTACCTGGCTATTGGCCATAGTTTCCTATTCCTGGGAGGCCTGCTTTCCCTTTACCTGATCAACTCTACCCAGCGGTTCCGTCCCGACCTCACCTCCCTGATCAATGATTCCCTTTTCTGGTATGAGATGGGGATCGTTTTTGAGCTGATCTTCTTCCTGATTGCACTTTCCATCAAAAACAAGACAGATATCACCGCAAGTGTTCGGGAACGCGAACGCCTGATACTTGAGAAGGAAAAGACAGCCATGGAAACAAAAATGGAGATCCTGGCAGCCAAACAGGATGAAAGGAACAGGATCTCTGCCGATATGCATGATGAACTTGGTTCGGGTGTTACTGCCATCAGGCTTATGAGCGAACTGGCAAAGGCCAAACTAAAGGAGAATACAGTTCCTGAAATTGAAAAGATCTCCAACTCTGCCAATGAGCTCATCACCAAGATGAACACCATCATCTGGACCATGAAAAGCTCAAATGATACGGTTGATAACCTGATCGCTTATACAAGGTCCTATGCCCTTGAATTCCTGGACAACACGGACATCAAATGCGATTTTGAATACCCGGAAACCATCCCTACGATTGAACTGAGCGGGGAGAAAAGGAGGAATATCTTCCTGTGCATAAAAGAATCCCTGAATAACATTGTTAAACACTCCGGCGCCACTCATGTGACCATCAGTTTCCACATCCGGCAGGATATGGAGATCAGTATCCATGACAATGGCGTTGGCCTGAACAAGGACACTATCAGGGATTTCAGTAACGGACTTTCCAATATGAAAAAACGGATGGAAGACATCAATGGCTCCTTTTCCATCAGGAACTACAAGGGAACTGTGGTCACCCTGACTGTCCCTTTAGCCTAATCCATCCAGGAACCAATAGTTCCCATGGGCAACAGGAGCTCCTGCAGAAAAACCGATCCTATTCTTGAAGATCGGAGTATCAATTACCATGGTATGGAATTCTCCATTCTCCCCACAAGGATCGACACCCTGAGCCGCTAATTCCTCTACCAGCGCAAGATCCAGCACCTTTCCCAGGTAGGGCGACCCCATTTGTTCATTGCAGGAAACTATGATTGTTTGAATTCCGCCGGCAAGCATCTGCCTGACCAATAATAACCTGTCCTTTTGCCACAATGGTAACATTGCATTCAATCCTGCTGCCGCGCAAACCATTTCTTCCCAATCCCGGTGTTCCTGCAAATCTATATCCCCAAAAACCACTTTCTCAGCACCGAATGATTCCTTTGCCTCTTTCAAGGCATCCACAAAAAGTGCTTGGTAGTCTGCCCATGATGCATTTCGTGTAATTAAAGGGATCCCAAGGGCAGCCGCCTGCCTGGATAAAATCGTTTGGGGAAGACCGTGAGACCTGGACCTTTGACCGGTTTCATTCATCATATTGACCAGGACCACAGGTTCATAACCGGCTTCCATTGCTTTCATCAGGGCAAAACAGCTATCCTTGCCACCACTCCATGAGCAGGCTATCTTACCCTTCATTTCTTCAGCAGGCTTAGGAAAAGGAACAACCATCCGGCTACCAGGAACAATCCGCCGATAGGTGTGATAATGCCAATACCAGACAGTCCAACCGTATTGGTAGCTTTCAGCATGGTGAGCAAGTATAAAGAACCCGAAAACAGTGCTATACCGATCATGAACAGCCTTCCTGCCCAAACCATCTGTGCATTGGGGAAGTATTGGTAGAGCACGCCTACAGCAAGCAATGCAAAGACATGATAGAAATGATAGCGCACACCGGTTTCAAAAGTCGTCACTGTTTCAGGTGGCACCAGTTTCTTCAGTCCATGTGCCCCAAATGCGCCAAGGATAACAGCAAGGGCCCCCAGGAGGGAGGCCGTCATTAGAATGGATTTATGCATGATTGATCGCCTCAATTAATTGTTCAAGATTCAGTTGATCCTCAGGCACCGTAATATGTGCCTGTTCATAATACAATTTCCTGTCGTGGAGTTTTTTAACAATGAATGCCTTAAGCTCTTCATCAGGTATCTGGCGCAACAGGGGACGCTTCATTTTTTCCTTCAGCAGGCGCGCCACCAGGGTGTTGGAATCAGTATTCAGCCATACCACCTTACCCTTCTCCCTCATGTAATCAATATTGCCATAAAAACACGGTGTTCCCCCTCCGCAGGAGATGATCACCTCTTCATTGACCTCACTTAAGGACTCAAGTACATTCTTCTCCAACAACCTGAAATATTCTTCGCCATTTTCAGCAAATATTTCGGTTATGGCTTTACCCTCCTGCCTGACGATCACATCGTCGAGGTCAAAAAAAGGCACACCCAGCCGCTCTGCCAAACGTGTCCCCCAATGCGACTTTCCACTCCCCATAAATCCGATCAGGTATATCCTCATAATACAAATTTAGGCAATTGAAGTGGCTTGCTGGTTGTTGATAGACGCCTCTTTCTGCAACCATCGGGCAGCATGGGTAATAAAACAAGAAAGGCGCCAACCAGTTTCCCGGCGGCACCTCACCACAACAAAAACAGTATGTTATTTGAAGGCATTGAAGCCGGTGATATCCATACCAGTGATCAACAGGTGGATATCATGGGTTCCTTCATAAGTGATCACACTTTCCAGGTTCATCATATGGCGCATCACAGGATATTCGCCTGTAATGCCCATGCCACCCAGCATCTGTCGTGCATCACGACATATATTGGCGGCCACCTCACATCCATTTCGTTTCGCCATACTCACCTGCTGTGGCGTTGCTTTTCCTTCGTTCATCAAAACGGCTACCCTCCAGTTCAGCAGTTGCGCCTTGGTGATCTCCGTGATCATTTCAGCAAGCTTCTTTTGTTGCAACTGGAAAGCGCCGATCGGCTTATCGAACTGGATCCTTTCCTTTGAATAACGAAGGGCTGTATCATAACAATCCATTGCCGCCCCGATGGTGCCCCAGGCAATACCAAACCTCGCCTTGGTGAGGCAGCTTAATGGCCCTTTCAAACCTTTAACGTTGGGCAGGATATTCTCTTTAGGCACTTTCACATTATCGAACACCAGTTCACCTGTTGCCGATGCCCTCAGGCTCCATTTATTATGGGTAGTTGGGGTTGAAAACCCTTCCATGCCCCTTTCAACGATCACCCCCCTGATATCACCTGCCTCATCCCTGGCCCATACTACAGCGACCTGTGCATAAGGGGCATTACTGATCCACATTTTTGCTCCATTCAATATCACATGATCACCCGCATCCTTGATATTGGTTAGCATGCCGGCTGGATTACTTCCATGGTTGGGCTCTGTAAGGCCAAAACATCCCAACCATTCGCCACTTGCCAGTTTAGGCAAATATTTCCTGCGCTGGTCTTCACTTCCAAATTCATAGATGGGGAACATTACCAGCGAACCCTGTACCGAAGCGGTAGATCGAACGCCACTATCCCCACGCTCTAATTCCTGCATCATTAAACCGTAGGAAATATAATCCAGTCCGCCACCCCCGTATTCTGCCGGAACAGTTGGTCCGAAGCAACCCAGGTCTCCCAGTTGCTTTACGATATGTTGCGGAAACTCGGCTTTCTGTGCATAGGATTCAATGATCGGAGAGATCTCTTGCTTTACATAGTTACGCACCGCATCTCGTATCATCAGGTGCTCTTCAGTGAGTAGTTCGTCTAGATTAAAATAGTCAGGCGATTGAAATAAGTCCTGGGCCATGGCAAACAATTTTAAGATGCGCTAATGTAATAAAAAGGCGCTGCTTGGCCCCCAAATGTTACCGGCTAAACGGTAAAATTCAGAATTACCTTAACTTTAAAAGAACCCAACCCACCAACATGAAAAGCTTATTAATTGTAGCTGCCGCTGCATTGCTGTATTCCCTCCCCTCGTATGCACAAGATGGCTCTGCTAAAAAGCCACCCATGAACATCAGGCAATACTGGTTTGTGATGCTGGTCAAAGGCCCCAACCGCAACCAGGACTCTGCCACTGCAGCAAAGATCCAGGCCGGCCATATGTCCAATATGGACAAGCTCTATTTTGAAGGCAAACTAAAAGTGGCTGGTCCATTTGGGGAATCGGGTGACTGGCAGGGTCTGTTCATCTTTGATTGTCCGACCAAACAGGAGGTTGAGCAGCTACTCCAAACAGATCCGGCCATCAGTTCCGGCAGACTGAACTACATTATTAAAAGCTGGTGGACCGAACCCAGTGGAAGTTTCACCCCGGGTATCCCCAAAAAAGACAAGGGCTGACCCGAAGATCACCCCTTGTCAATAAGTATTAAAAGGCTTTACAAGTATTGCCCCATTTCAAACTGGTATTGTTGGGCAATCACTTTGGCTTCAGTGGCGAAATCTTCTTTTGCTGATGCATAGATGATCGCCCTGCTGGCATTCACCAGGATACCGGCATCCGCATTCATGGCCTTCTCAGAGATATCCTTAAGGCTTCCCCCCTGTGCACCTACACCCGGCACCAGGTAAAAGTGGTCAGGCAATATCTTACGGATATTTACAAACTCTTCTGCTTGAGTTGCCCCAACCACAAACATGAGGTTCTCTGGTGATCCCCAGGAAGCCACAGTTTTCAGGACCTTCTCATAGAGGTAATCCTCCCCCATCTTCTGTAGCTCAAAATCCTTTGATCCACTGTTGGAGGTCAGTCCCAATACAATCGTCCATTTGTCCTTGTATTCCAGGAAAGGCATTACACTATCCGCTCCCATGTATGGCGCCACAGTAATGGCATCAAAGGGAAGTGTTTCAAAGAAGGCCTTGGCATATTGGGATGATGTATTACCAATATCACCGCGTTTGGCATCAGCGATCTTCAGGTGTGTAGAAGGAATATAATTTACTGTTCGCTCCATTATTTCCCATCCCTTCAAACCCATCGCCTCATAAAAGGCAGTATTGATCTTGTAGCTTACACAATGGTCGAGCGTAGCATCAATGATGGCCTTATTGAATTCGAAGATCCCGTCCGGGTGTTGCTGAAGATGGGCAGGGATTTTGGAAGGATCAGTATCCAGGCCTACACAGAGATAGGAACCCTTTTTCCTGATCTGTTCAACCAGTGCTTGTCTATTCATGGCGCGAAAATAAGTTAGTTAAGGCAAAATGCATCCCCCTGGCGGAACCACTATTAATACCCTTACCCATTCAGCACCTTATCCAGGATAGTAGCAAAATGCCAAACCTCCTCAAACCTGTTGTACAGGGGCACTGCCGCTACACGTATCACATTGGGCTCCCTCCAGTCAGCAAATATGCCTTCCCTTGACAGGGCATCAAAAACCTCCCTTCCCCTGCTGTGCATCAGCATCGACACCTGGCAACCTTTTTCACTTCGCCACCTGGGAGTAATGACCTCAACCTGCCTGTTGCCGGAACGCCTATTCACCTCATCCAATAGGAACAGCAGGTAATCGCTCAATGCCTGGCCTTTCTCCACCAGTCTATCCATGCCAGCCTCTTCAAAGATTTCAAGGGATGCCCTATGGGCGGCATACAACAAAAGGGATGGGGTACTCAATTGCCATCCTTCGGCACTCGCAATAGGGCGGAAGCCCTTTTCCATCTTGAATCGGGTAGTTTTATCGTAGCCCCACCAACCCGCGAAGCGGTTCAAGGTGGGATCCTTATGGAATCGTTCATGGACATAGGCTCCGCCCACGGCACCCGGCCCGGAATTCAGGTATTTGTAACTGCACCAGCAGGCGAAGTCCACCTCCCAGGCATGCAGGTCAAGTGCAATATTACCGGCCGCATGGGCAAGGTCAAACCCAACCCTGGCACCTGCCTTATGCGCCGCATCCGTAATAGAGGCCATATCGAAAACCTGTCCTGTATAATAGTTCAACCCTCCCCATAGCACTAGGGCAAGTTCCTCCTTATGCCTGTCAATGGCTTCTACAATATCTTCATGCCTGATGGTATGTTCCCCTTCCCTTGGCGCCACTTCTACGATCACCTGCTCAGGATCCAGTCCATGGCTCCTTACATGGGTTTCCAGCATGTACTGATCACTGGGAAATGCCTTTGCCTCGCAAATGATCTTGTTTCTTTTTCCCTCCGGCCGATAGAAACTCACCATAATCAGGTGCAGGTTAACGGTGAGCTGGTTCATGACCGTTACCTCGGATGGCAATGCCCCAACTATTCTGGACAATGGCCTGATCAGGTGGTCATGGTAATGCATCCAGGGGTCTTCGCCCATGAAAAAGCTCTCTACCCCATATCTCGACCATTGGTCAAGGATACGCTGCAAATAACCCGCCGTACGCCTGGGTTGCAACCCCAGGGAATTGCCCAGGAAATACAATTGTTCTTTCCCTTCCTCCACTGGGATGATAAAAGCGTCCCTGTAATCCTTAAGCACATCAGCCTGGTCAAGCGACCGGGCATATTCCAAACTATTCTCCATATAATGCAAGCAATTTTTCTGTTCTAAGATCCATCAGATGGAACCTGTCCTTCCTCCATCAACCGGTATGGACGTTCCGTTAACATAGGCTGCGGCTGGACTCGCAAGGAAGGCAGCTACTGCAGCAATTTCATTTGGGGTACCAAAGCGTTTGGCCGGTACTTCAGCTGCCATTGCCCTGGCTTGTTCTTCTTCTGACCAACCCCGGTTTGCAGCATTATAACCGATCAGGCTTTCCAATCTTGCCGTGGAGGTAAAACCGGGCAGCACATTGTTCACTGTTATGCCATCTGCAGCCAATTCATTGGCCATTGTCTTGGCCCATGAAGCCACCGCCCCCCTGATGGTATTGGAAACCCCAAGGTTGTTCAGGGGAATCTTTACGGAGGTTGAGATAATATTGATGATGCGACCATAGCGATCCTTCTTCATACCAGGGGCCAGGGCCTGCACCAGGAGATGGTTCACCACAATATGCTGCCTGAATGCGGCTTCAAAGGCAACCACTTCCGCATCTATGATGGGACCAGCCTTAGGGCCACCGGTATTGTTGATCAAAATATGGACCACCCTCTCGCCGGCGATCCGTTCCACTACCTCCTTCACCTCATTCACAACAGAAAAATCAGCTACGGCATACCCATGCGCTTGCCCCTCCGGTCTTGGGAGGGAGGCAACCACTTCCTTCAGGCGGGCTTCATTCCTGGCCAGTAAAATGCAATTGGCACCCAGCAACGCAAGCTCTTCGGCAATAGCCAGGCCAATACCCTGGGTACTTCCACAAACAAGCGCATTCTTTCCCTTTAATGAAAGGTCCATATCAATAATTTACCTGCGAACCTACTGAAATTGTTATTACAGAAAGATCACCCGGCAGCCTAAGGAAGGACCGGGCTAAAAAAGATCGGGGTAATCGGTAATGATCCCATCAACTCCCAACTTCATTAAGCGCTCAATTCCGGACTTATCATTAACAGTCCATGGGATAAGCTTTATCCCTAAGGACTTACACTGGCTTACCAATGCCTCGTTTACCAATATGTAATTAGGGCTGTAAATAGAAGGCTTGAAGCCCAGTTCATCGATCACCTGTTGCAATGTCCTTTTATCGAAAGGTTCAATCAAAGCTGCAGTCCTGATAGATGGATATTTCTGGTGGACAACCTTTAAGGTCCTGAAGTCGAAAGATTGGATGATCACCCTACCGGCAACGCCTTTCTCTTTAACCACGTCCATGATCAGGTCTACAAAAGGCCCGGGCGCCGGGTGAAAAACAGAATCCGTTGCAGGCTGTGATTTGGTTTCAATATTGTAGAAAGGGAGGGGGCGATTATTACCGGCAGCATGCCGTTCAGCTGCTGTAATCACATCTGCCAGCAAAGGCTTTACGGCCGGCTGCCTTTCCTGCCTGGGAAACCGTGGATGGGGCTTCATGCCTACATCAAACAATAATGTTGTGGCATAATCCATCCGGTAGATATTCAGCAACTTTTCATCCTTCTCGGTCACCGGCACCCCATCGGGTCGCGTACTGATCTCATGGTTAAAAAAAGGCTCGTGCGACAATATTACCTTACCATCTGCAGTTACAACCGCGTCCATCTCCAGGGTGGTCACCCCGAGGTCAAGGGCTTTCAGCATGGCCGGAATGGTATTCTCGGGCATTAACCCCCTGCACCCCCGATGCCCCTCCTTATCAAAAGCGGGCAAACTAACAGTCTTGTTCATACGATTAACGCCATTGCAGGAAGCCAGTAAAATACAGGCTGCGAGGAAACGGGAATACATATAGCTGGTAGGGATCAGGTAATGGGATCCTCTGGTGAATATACATTATCTTTTCTTTCAGCCATTACCCTTGCCACAGCCTTTTCCTCATCTGTACCCGCCTCCAGGTGCTGAATGATACTTTTATAATTGGACTCGCTATGATTTTGTGAGAGTTTGAATACATGCTTCAGTTCCTTTACCTCCACCTCAAAAGCTATGATTGCGCTCATATTGGAATTGATGTATTCCTCGCTCATTTCCTTCACCTGTGAAGGGGAGTTGGGATCCTTTTCAAAATGTCCTGTAAGTTTTACCAGCATCTCGTAGAGCTTGTGGTCATCCAGGAATTGCAACTGCCCTTTAGCATGGACAGCCTGGTAATTCCATGTGCTGGCCACACGGGGATCGGAATACCAGCTTGCACTGATATAGGCATGGGGACCGGAAAAGATCACCAGCACCTCGCTATGTGTAGCAAACGCGTTAGTATGGTCCTGTTTGCGCATCAGGTGCCCGGTAATGAATAGTTTGCCATCCCTTTCCTCCAATAGTACAGGAATATGGGTAGCCACAGGAAAACCCTCTACATCCACCCCGCAAAGGATCACAAAAGGATGGGCCTTCATGAACTCGATCACTTCCTGCTGGTCCCCGGCTTTGAAATATCTGATATTGTACATGAAGTAAAATTAAACAATAGCTCCACTCGGACACGAAGGGATGGATAACCGGCAAAAAAAAGTGGTCAACTTTCGGTGACCACCCTATCTGCATCTTTAACCTATCAGGCTACTATTTCAACCACCTTACTGGCTCCCAGGTTAGCGTTGCGCATGGCTATACTCCTGGCTGCAAGCCCGGCAAATTCCTCAAATGCCTTCCTGGTCACATCATCATCACTCATCATGATCGGAACACCGGTATCACCACCTTCCCTGATACCCTGCACCAGCGGGATCTGGCCGAGGAATGGGATATCATATTCTTCTGCCAGTCTTTTGCCACCTTCCTTACCGAATATATAGTACTTGTTCTGCGGCAATTCAGCTGGGGTGAAATAACTCATGTTCTCCACAATACCGATGATGGGCACATTGATCTGCGCCTGGCCAAACATGGCGATCCCTTTCTTGGCATCAGCAAGGGCCACATCCTGCGGCGTGGTTACCACCACAACGCCAGTTACGGGAACGGTTTGCAACAGGGTAAGATGGATATCGCCGGTACCCGGTGGCATATCAATTACCAGGTAATCCAACTCATCCCACAGAACATCGGTTACAAATTGCCTGATAGCGCTGCTGGCCATAGGGCCGCGCCACACTACCGCATTCTTCTCATCAACCAACAAACCAATACTCATCAGTTTGATACCGTAGCGCTCCAATGGCACGATCATCCCCTTTTCCCCAACATTCATCATCTTGGGGCGTTCTCCCCTTACTCCAAACATAATGGGCACACTGGGGCCATAGATATCTGCGTCCATCAAACCAACCCTTGCACCCCCCTGCGCCAGGGCCAGGGCCAGGTTGGCGGATACCGTGCTCTTGCCAACACCTCCCTTTCCGCTCACTACCGCAATGATATTCTTCACTTTAGGTAATACCGAACCCGTATCCTTCCGGTTCGTACTGGTATTGGCCGTAAAGTTCACTGTTACATTTGCCTCTTTGTTTACCAGCAGGCGGATGGCATTGATACTGGCATTCCTCATCAGGTCTTTCATGGGACAGGCCGGCGTGGTCAAAACGATCGTAAAGGCTACCTCATTTCCGCTGATCTCAACATCCTTAACCATGTTCAGGCTCACAATGTCCTTTCCCAGGTCCGGTTCCTGGACATTGCTCAGGGCCTGTAATATTTGTTCTTGGGTCATGCTATTATTTGTTATAAAAAGAATTTTAGTGCAAAATTAACCAATGCCGCCGGTAATTTGTTGAAGCAAAAATGTGAACGCCCTATATTTGAAGTGATGAAGAGAATTTTACCTGCACTCATAGTATTGATTTTTGCCATTTGTCAGAAAGCCCAGGCGCAATTTGAACAGATCAAGGACTCCGTTGTACAACTGTATGGCGTGGTAATGACTGCCGACAGTCTTCAGGGGATCCCTGCAGTAAGTATTACTGTCAAGGGTCAGGGAAGGGGTACCATTACCAACGAACAAGGTGTATTTTCTATCGTTGTTTTGAAAGGTGACAAGATCGAATTCACCAGCGTTGGCTATAAACCCAAATTGGTCGAGATTCCCAGGAATATTGAAGGCAACCAATACAGTATCATACAACTGATGGTTGTAGATACCCAATACCTTCCTGCCACCATTATCAAGCCAAGGCCAACCCGGGAACAGTTTGAAAGGGATTTCCTGAACACCCAGATCCCTGATGACGACATCGAGATCGCCAGGAAGAACACAGATGAGCAAACCAGGAGGGCCCTGATGGCCATACTCCCTGCAGATGGACGGGAGGCTGCGAACTATTCATTAGGACAGCAGGCTTACAAATATTCCTACCGCGGACAGATACCGCCCATGAATATCATGAACCCGGCAGCCTGGGGAGAATTTATCCGGGCATGGAAAAGGGGAGATTTCAAGAGCAAGAAATAATTAAAATCAGGAATTTTGCCTCCGCTCCCGCCAGCAAAGCCTGGCAGGGACGATTGTAAAACTCAAATTCCTACAATGTTCCAAAAGATTGCTGTCATTGGCGCAGGCACCATGGGAAATGGTATTGCGCATGTATTCGCCCAATATGGGTTTACCGTTAGCCTCATAGACGTTAATGCCGACCAACTTTCCAGGGCCCTGGCCACCATCAGGAAAAATATGGAACGCCAGGTTGCCAAAGGCAGCCTTACTGAAGCTGACATGCAGGCTGCCCATAGCCGTATCATCACCTTCACATCCATCCCGGAAGGCGTAGCCGATGTTCAATTGGTGGTAGAAGCTGCCACCGAGAACATAGACCTGAAACTCAAGATCTTCAGGGAACTTGATGCAGCAGCACCTGCTTCTGCGATCCTCGCAACCAACACCTCTTCCATTTCCATTACCCGCATTGCTAGTGTGACCGGCAGGCCGGAGAAAGTAATAGGGATGCACTTCATGAATCCGGTACCGGTGATGAAACTGGTAGAGATCATCAATGGCTATGCCACTGCACCGGAAGTTACCACTGCCATCAGCGAGCTCAGCAAACAACTGCAAAAAGTACCCTGTATTGTAAACGACTATCCCGGCTTTATTGCCAACAGGATCCTGATGCCCATGATCAATGAGGCGATCTATTCCCTTTATGAAGGCGTTGCCGGCGTGGAAGAGATCGATACGGTAATGAAGCTGGGTATGGCCCACCCCATGGGACCATTGCAATTAGCCGACTTTATTGGCCTGGATGTATGCCTGAGCATCCTCAGGGTATTGCAGGAAGGATTTGGCAACCCTAAATATGCCCCTTGTCCCTTGCTGGTCAATATGGTTACCGCTAAAAAACTGGGAGTCAAGTCCGGTGAAGGCTTCTATCAGTACACCCCTGGCAGTAAGGAACTGGTGGTTAGCCCGGGCTTCAGGAAGTAAATTAAAGCCATTTCAAATAGGAAAATCCGCCATTCAGGCGGATTTTCCATTCTATAAGGGGAAACACTGAACGCTTAATCCTCATTTTGCCACGCTTCAGGCAACAGTTACTGCAGTTTACTCAACTAAAATTGTAGGGCGATCAGAAGTGTTGGAAATTTGTATCGTATTACAAATACCAGTAACCATTAACCTTTCCAAATGCGACTTTTTTTACTCTCCATGGGTGCCTCCCTTCTGGTGGGCATCTTCTTGGGAGTAAGGTTTAACAAGTGGGTATTACCCCAACCAGAATCTTCCTCCTCAAGCCTTATCATCCAACCTGACAAAGAGGAATTTGCTGGATTTTATTTTATACCAAAGAAAGTCGAGTGTACTTCCGCTGATCTGGCGAAATGCAATTATTCCACTAACTGTAACAGTCTTGCCAGTCGTAATTCCCGCTTATACAGCATGAAAAGGACTGGTTGCTGCTTAACGAAAACTGGCAGGCAAATGGTTTGCAGTCCGGTGAAGGAAAAGAATATTCGTTTCATTTCCCTTCAAAGGGAGCATTACAGGATCATCAGGTCCAATGCCCATACCAATATGGCCACATCGATCCAAATGTAATTCGCATTCCAGAAAACACCCATTAATGAGAGCTGACCAAATTAAGCTGATACGTGAGACATGGAGGCTTGTAGGGGAAGAACCCCTGGCGGCAGGAATACTTTTCTTTGACAACCTGTACCAACTGGAACCAGGACTGCGTTCTATTTTCCGCACTCCCGTTTCAGAGCAAACCATGCGCTTAATGCAAATGACCGGCACTGCCATAAACCTGGCCGACCGCCCAGAAATACTGGAGAAGGAGATTCAAATATTGGCAGGGAATCTTGCCGAACTTGAATTAGGCCCCTCCCAATACGCGGCCATTGGCAAGGCGCTGATCAAAACATTAGAAACGACCTTGGGCAAAAGATGGACAGATGAAGTAATACAAGCCTGGATGGAATTACACGATTTTATTTTACGAACTGCTATCCTGAGTGAACAACCGGCCTGAGCTTACCCCTTTCCCTACCCTATTAATTCACCTTATACTGACAATTCAGGTTGTTGGAAAATTAAACGATTCTAAAGATTATGCAGGAAGAAAAGATCAGATTGGTAAAAGCATCCTGGAGAAAACTAAAAAACATTGATCCTCATTTACTTGGGGACACCTTCTACAGTAAACTCTTCGCTGACCATCCATCAGCAAAAAGAATTTTCAAGGGGCCCATGGAAAATCATTACGAAAGGACCTATGCCCTCATTAATCTATTGATCACCCGATTGGAAAAGATCGACGAATTGGACCTGGAATTCATTTACATCATTGAAGAACATAAGAAGATCGGCCTGAAGCCAGAGCATTACCAATGGATGGGAAATGCCTTTATCTGGACCATTGAACAAGGATATGGCGCGGAATGGAACAGCAATCTTCAATCCGCCTGGCAGGAATTCGTTAGCAAACTAAATGGTTCACTCAACAAAGCATTGGCAGTAATGTGACCCCTCCCGGCTTTAATTGACTAAACCCTATATTACATCGAAGGGCTTAACCTGTTTCTTGTATACAGGTAAGCCCTTTCTCCTTATATATTAGTGCCATTTTCACCCCAGTATTTGTAAATTCATCCCCATGCGTAGGATAAGCCAAATTATTCTCCTGGTACTGCATTGCCTGGTTGCCACCATTACCGTTGGACAATCGCCCACCCTCAACGTCCATCACCTTTCCACTGCGGAAGGTCTTGGGGATGGTGTGGTAAGGGCAATCGGGCAAGACGCCTATGGATTTATCTGGATCGGTACAGTAAGCGGACTAAGCAGGTTTGATGGCAGAAACATAAAACTATACCAAACGGGTGCTGGCAAACATAAGGAAGTCCCCTTTACCGTACCCAGGTGCATCACCAGTGACAGCTCGGGAAACCTATGGATAGGTTTCAATAAAGGCTTATACAGGTTCGATTATCCAACAGACCAGTTTCAGTTGGTACCGCAAACAGCCGACCTTGCAGTGACCAAGATTATTCCCCTGAATAGCACCCATGCCCTTATCCTGACATCGGCCGGTGTGAAACTGCTGGACCTGAAGTCCTTGGTAACCCGGGATTTCAAATTACCGAAAGGCATTAACCAAAGTTCAATAGACAATAATTACTTTAATGACCTGGGCATCTATAAGGACAAAGTTTACCTTACGACCAGGGATGGTTTCTATGAATATTCACTAAATAGGATTGGGGCTCCCCCTACCACTATTCAACTTGCCTTTCCCCCTCCCTATAGAAAATTGGCGATCAGTAAGAATGGTACATTCTGGATCTCCCATGGAAGGATAGGTGCCAGGATCATGTATTTCCAATACCCGGAATACACTGCAACAAAGGAGTTCAACGCCCTCGAAACCAATGACGATGAAGCCGTCAATAACAATATCATGGGTTTACTGGTGGATGCCCAAGGAAAACTCTGGGCAACATCCAACTCCAGGGGAATAACCAGCTTTGACCCCAGTACGGGCACGACAAGGATATTTTATAACCAACCCGGACAGTTCCGCTCACTTGGTGTATTTCATGCCAATGAAATATTCCAGGACAAGAATGGTTTCATCTGGCTGGGCACAGAAGGTTATGGAGTGGATTATTTCCATCCGGACAACAACCTTTTCCAGATCATCAATCCTAATACTGAGCTAGGATTCAAGGTCACCACTCCTTGGGCCAGGATGTCTTGTGAAGACCGCAATGGCAATATTTGGATGACCTGGGCAGGAGGACTGACCGTTTTCTCCAAGGATAGGAAGTATATAGAAACGTATGAGAACCTGCCGACTGAAGCCAAGCAACTTCATAACAATTCAGTAAGGTCAATCATAGCCGACAAGGAAGGTAATATCTGGATTGGAACCTCCAGGGGGGTGAATTGCAAGGTGCCCGGAAGTTCAAAACTCAAGTTCTTTTTCGCCAAAGACTCCCTCCCCGAAGCTTTTTATTGGTCCATCATGCAAGACGGGAAAGATACGATCTGGTTTGGGGCAGATGTCGGATTATTCTACCGGGTACCGTCAACAAAAAAGATTTATAGCATCAGGTCGCACCCCATACTTAAAGACCATATTAAAGGAGGTGTACGAACTTTATACGAGGATAGCAAAGGAAGGAAATGGTTCGGGCTGAACGGCCAGGGACTTCTCCTATACGATCCGGTCAATGGCAGGATAAAAAAATGGGAAAGAACCGAAAAGGACAATTCGGGACTTTTAGGCAATGTAATAACCGCCATCAGGGAGGATAAGAAAGGAATAATCTGGATGAGTTCATTTGTTGGCCTCGTTGCCTATGACCCTGCCAAGGATCGCTTCAGCCAATTTTCGAGGGAAAACGGTTTACCATCGATCAAAACATCAGGCTTGCTGGTTGACGACCAAGACCGCCTCTGGGTGGGCACGACCGCTGGCTTAGCCATACTGGACAGCAACCGCCAAAACTTTTCAATATTTGACCTTTCCGATGGCTTACCTACAATGGAGTTTAGTGACATGCCGGCAACCGCATTGAAAAGCGGCGAATTCATTTTCCCTACCATCAATGGCTTCATCCTTTTTAACCCAAACAACTATTCCTCAAAGGTCAAATCCTATACCACCTATCTGTCATCCATCAAAGTATTCAACCAGCCTTTCTCATCAAGCACCAATGTGGAATCACTAAAGAGCATTTACCTGAAGCCTGACCAAAACTTCTTCAGCTTGCAACTTGTCGCCCTGAATTACAATAATCCACAGCAAACCTGGTACGCGTATAAACTCGATGGACTGGAAGCGAACTGGGTGATCACAAAAGCCAATGACATCAATTACACTAACGTACCTGGTGGCACTTACACTTTCAGGTATAAGGCAAGCAGTGACCCTAATAATTGGAACGTACCCGAAAAACAACTTCAAATAAAAATAGGCACTGTCTTCTATAAGACATTAGCCTTCCTTATACTTTGCATGGTCCTAATCGCCGGTCTGATTTATGCCTGGTACCTTTACCGGCTGAAGGAGCAAAGAAATATTTATGCCTTAAAGGCCAAAGCCCAAAACCTTGAAAAAGAAAAAACTGTGGTGATGTACGAAAGCCTGAAGCAACAACTAAACCCTCATTTTCTCTTCAATTCCCTTTCCTCGCTGGGCAGCCTCATACGCACAGACCAGGCAATGGCCCAGACCTTCCTGGAGAACCTCAGCAAAACCTATCGCTATCTGCTCCAAAGCCGGGACCACGACCTGATCTCACTGGAAGAAGAAGTGAAATTCGCGCAGTCCTATACCAAGTTGATCCAGACAAGATTCGGCGAAGGCCTGGTCATTAATTACAATGTCGACAAACAGCATTTGTCTAAAAACATCGTACCGGTAACCTTACAAAACCTGATAGACAATGTGATCAAGCACAATATTATTGACATAGATTCCCCACTGGTGGTTGATATTTTTACCGAGAACAACTACCTTGTCATCAGGAATAACCTTCAAAAGAAAAACTTTGTGGAGACCAGCAACAAGCAAGGCCTGAACAACCTTCAGTCACTCTATCGTTACCTGACCAATGACAAAATAATAATTGATGAATCTAACGGGTATTTTACCATTAAAATCCCCTTGATATGAAAGCAGTAATTATTGAGGACGAGCACCTGATTGCCCAGGAATTAAAGTACAAGATAGCCAGCGTAGCTCCTGATGTCCAGGTTGAGGAAATACTTCCCAGCCTGAAGACAGCGAGGAAATGGTTCATGCAAAACGCCGAACCGGACCTTATGTTCATGGATGTACAACTGAGTGACGGGGTAAGTTTCGACCTGTTTGAAGAGTTCAACTTCAAATGCCCGGTGATCTTTACAACTGCCTATAATGAATATGCCATAAAGGCTTTCAAGACCAACGGCATCGATTACCTCCTTAAACCTATAGCAGAAGAGGAATTAAAAATTGCTATCGAAAAGGGAAGAATGTTCATTGGCGCAGGGAAGAACCAGCCCATTGACCTGAACGCAATCATTCTCCAGATCGCGGGAAAAGGTGTTACAGGCACCAGCCAATATAAGGAAAGGATAATCGTGAATATCCGCAATAACTGGATCCCCATCAACACTTCAGAGATCGCCTATTTTATGCGTGACAACCTGAACTACCTGCACACTTTCAAAGGGGATAAATACATTGTAGACTTCCAATCACTGGATGAAGTAGAGGAGATCATAGATCCCTCAAAATTTTTCAGGGCCAACAGGCAGTTCATTATCAATATTGACGCCATTGAAAAAGTACAACCTAACGACAATCAAAAACTTACTGTATTCCTGAAGGCCCCTTCAAAATTACAGGTGGATATCAGCAGGGAAAAAGCTCCAGCCTTCAAGAAATGGCTGGACAATTAACCTTTCTGCAGCAGGATTAAAGGCCACTGCTATCCTTTTTCTGGGGTACAATCTTATAGTCCTCAGGACCGATTCCTTTAATGCCGGCAGGTTTCTTCCGTATTCTTGAACTATCGGGAATCCTGCCAGGGTTAAGGGGCGCTTCTTTTACATCACCCTGTTGGATCTCCGGCTTTTTGGAGTCATCAACATTACCAGGCAAAACAGGCTCAGTAGACAGAGCTTCCTGGGAATCACCCGAAACCTGAAGCGAGGAATCTGGGGTTGCTACACTGTCCGACCTACCCGGCGCTACCGGGAGGGAAGGGTTGACCGTTGGCCCGGGATTCCCAGTCGGCGCAGTAGTCCCTGGTGCATCTTTTACCCCCGGGGAAACCGCTTTATTTTCCGGGGCAACCGGCTTATCCAACTGTTCCTGCGGATTCACCCAGGGCGAGAACAAATCAGCCTTCCTGTAATTCAACCAATATATCAAAATAATGGCCCCTATTGCCAACAATCCTAATCTTCCCAAAGATGACAGACCGCCTGAACCACTTATGGGACCTGAAGGCCCATTGTCCGGTAACGTATCATCAGTAGGCATTTCGTCATCCAACTGCTTCTCAATCCTTGCCCAGATGGCATCAGCCATTTCAGGCAAAGGAGGCAGCTGTTCCAGCTTCTCTGCTATCAATTGTTCGTATGGCAGGGCCTGACTCATTTTTCAATTAATATTTATTCATTATCTCGTTTTGAAGAAATTTTCTTGCTTCGCTTAAATGCCATTTAGAGGTTCCCTCACTTATCTTCAGCTCCTCAGCGATCTCGCGGTGGTTATACCCTTCTACAGCATACATGATAAAAACAGCGTGCGTGGCAGGAGGGAGTTTTTGGATCATAGTCATCAATTCCTTGGCGCTTAACTGGGCTATCGCTGCATTGTCAACATTTGGGGCGGCTGCCGTTTCCATTTCCAGTTCGATCTCCTCGCCGAACTTACTCCTACCCTTGATATGGTCCAGGCCTTCATTGATAACAATTCTCTTCAGCCATGACTTGAAACTACCCTTGGAAGGATCGAACGACTTTATACTCTTAAAGACCTTGACAAAAGCCTGGCTCAATATATCTGCAGCATCCAGATCGTCACGGGAATACCGCTGTGCCACCACCATGGCAAATGAATAATATTGCCGGTATAACAATTCCTGGGCTTTACGGTTATTGGCCGCACAACCATCGATCAGAATTTGTATGTCAGCATGCTCTTTCAATCCCGCTGTTCATTTAAGCTATTGATATCCTGTTTTCTTTTTAACATGAGTGCTGAAGCCACTGAAGCCGCCACTATCCTATAGGTGGGGTCCATATCATTGAGCAGCCATACCTGTTCACCTATAATATCCACTACGGCAACTACCCCATTATCCACTTTCAACTCATAGCCGGTAAACATTGGCCCGCCTAACACTTTTACATCCTTCCCTTTGGGGTTCTCATAACTGCTAATCCTAAGCGGATGGATAGTGAAGGTTACATCCCCATTTGATGCATAGCCATGCTCCTCAACATATGGACGATCAAAAAGCCCTTTGGCAGTATCAGCCTTCGCGTCATAACGGTTAACCAATACCAGTTGCCATGGCTCCCTCACCTGTCCGGACAACAACATGATGGCTGCTGAAAAAGAGTATTGATAATTCTTTGTCTGGGCAACATCACCAATAACAGGAAGACCAGACTTATATACCAACTGTTTCTCATTGAATTTCTCCATGGCAAATACCGCGGTCTCCTGCTTGCCGTCACCCAGGGTAAACTGGAACTTATTGCTCTCGTTCAGGGTCTTGTTGTCGGTTTGAATATTGAAGATCTTTACCAACTGGTCCTGCCAACGGAAACTGATACGGCTTGCCTGCATGGAAGAACTGAAATCCCAGCCCCGCTTAACGTTGGAGC
Source organism: Flavihumibacter rivuli (assembly GCF_018595685.2). Classification (NCBI taxonomy): domain Bacteria; kingdom Pseudomonadati; phylum Bacteroidota; class Chitinophagia; order Chitinophagales; family Chitinophagaceae; genus Flavihumibacter; species Flavihumibacter rivuli. The sequence goes on along the minus strand of NZ_CP092334.1, from coordinate 167,710 downwards.
TTGCATATTCCCCAAAACTGATCTTCTGGTTGATCATCATCCCCTGCAGCCCCTTCACCTTCATGGCTGTCGCTTGAGAACTGAACTGTTGCGGTACAGCAACCTTAACAGTTGTGCAGGCGAACAGGCCGAACACTAACCCAATACCTATTATCAAAAATTGAATTCTCATAAAAGACTTATTACAAATTAAAGGTTTTATTGCTTGAATTGGAATCCAAACTGCAGCACCAGGGAAAAGTTCCTGGCACCGCAGCTTGGATTTCCTTAATAAGTGAACACCGTTTTGGTCTTATAGAGGAACTGACCGGTAGCTGGTGATTTATAATAACGGATAAGGGTAACCGGATAACCATCTGCATCGTAAGTATATTCTGTTTTATACTCTACTGCGCTGGGGATATTTCCACCATATCCTTTATTCATGTCAACCTTGTTATTCCTGGATGCATTGGAGAGGTAAATATCCTCAAAAAGCACGTTGTGGAATGGGTTGATGCTGTTGTCATAGGAATAGGTACCACCTTCTGTACTTCCGGTTGAAGACTGAGCCCTGTCAGCAATTTTATTACCATTACTGAAGGTCATCTGGTAGGCCATGGTATTGCCGTTATCGAAAAGGTAGCTGATGTCAATCACCTGTCCTTCTGATGAAACGCTATAATCAACAGCAGCCGTGATTTCCGTATCATAGGTTTTGTTCATCATATTGGACAGCTTTCCATTGGCGTCATAGAAGTAGTTGGTGTAACCCACTTTTACATTATTCGCATCCAGTAAGTCAACATGATCCAGTTTACCATCCTGGTAAAAACCCTTCCTGATAAAGGTAAGCTGTAATTCTTCGCTCTGGGGCTTCTTTTGGAAATAGGTAGTCTGGCTCAGTTTGCCGTTGGCCTGGTAAGTATAAACGGTTCTGGCGTTAGGCTTGTAGGTTCCCATGATCTCTGTAAAATCTTCCATCAGTTTCAAACGCTTCATTGCCTTCTCCCCTCCCAGTACGATCGTATCTCCTGATTTGAATTTACCACTTTCCAACACTTCTTCATCACGCACATTCCATTGGCTGTACACCAATTGGTACTTTGAATAGGCAAGGGTAAGACTGATCTTATTAGCGCCAGGCACCAACTGGATACGCTGGTCTTCCACAACATTTCCTTTTGAGTCGAAACCGATCAGCCTCAATTCGCCGGGAATATTATCATACAGTACATCACCTACTTTGATTGCACCTTTAATGAACACTTCAGCCTGCTGAACCTGGAAACCATCCCTGTCATAACCAAAGGAAAAAGGAAGGTCTTGCCCGGTAATTGGCGTTACCTCGGCTGCAGCAACTACCGGAGCCTTTTCAATGGCAAGGTTTACGGGAAGGTCGATCGCTGTGATGGCAGCTTTCTCGGAGCCTGTCATAGCAGCTGCCGCCTTGGGCTGGCCATCCCTTGATTGTACTACCAGCCTGGTCAACTTATATGTTCCGGGCGCCAGTTCGAAATTGCTGGTCTGGAGCTTTCCTTCCTTCATCAGCAGTCCCAGCTTCTGGCCTTTGGCAATAAGCCTACCAGCATTATCCTGGAGGTCAATGATTGCCTCCACGGAATTAATATCAAGGTTGAGGGAGCCTTCCAGTTGGAGGGCAATTGAGGTCTTGTCACCTCCTGGCTTACCGCCTTCGCCGGGAAGGACAACATCATCTTTTTTGTCACATGCGGTTAAGGATAAGGCGATGGCTACTGCAAACGACACCATCTTTGTTACAAACTGTTTCATTTTTCCTGTTTTGAATTTTCTTAGAAATGCTTTACACCTATCTATACCCCCGGACAGGAAAAAACCGTTGGGTCATTTTTGGCTCATTAAGAATATTTTAACAAAAAAAGCAGAAGGGAAAAATTTAGAAAACTGATAATCAATTGATTAATAAAAAATAAAACCTCAGGCCCTTACTGTTTCTACGGTATGCAACTCCTTTAATTTGTAGAGTACCTCTTCGAGCCGGTTGACCGGGACACCGATGGTAAACAGGCAAAACAGTTGGATGTCCTGTTGAATGATGGAGCAGTTGAATTGCTTAATGATCATCATCACTTCGTTCATGCTGGTATAATCGAACTGAACGCGATAGATGACTTCAATGGGCTTCTGAACAAAGGGAACGGTTTGCAGGGCCAATACAGCCGTGGTCTTATAAGCATTGATTAATCCCGGGACTCCTAGCAGGGTTCCGCCAAAGTACCTGACCACCACTACCCCGACGTTCGTGAGTTCCTTACTGTCGATCTGGCCCAGGATAGGCTTTCCGGCTGAACCTGAAGGCTCCCCATCGTCATTGACGCGGAAGTTATTTCCATCCAGTCCAAGCCGATAGGCAAAGCAGTGATGGTTGGCCTTGGGATGCTCCTTCTTGATTTCATTAAGCCGCTCCTTGAATGATTCAACTGAATGGATAGGAAACGCAAAGCCAAGGAATTTGGAGCCCCTGTCACGGAACTCGGCTGTGCCCATCTTTTCTATTGTAGTATAAAAGGTCTTTGCTTCCATATTTCCTGCCTATGAAAACCGCCAACTGTAGCGAATTCCGGGTGTGCAAAGGTAGGGGCTGCAGCCTAAACATGCAGTGGAATCAGTTATCCGCCTGATTTTTATGAAGAAATACCTGGATTTGGTCTTTCATCAATACTTGTTCCGAGAACAATTGGGCTTCTGGTGTGAGTCTTGGTCCCGGATACCCACCGGGCAAGACCAATCCCAGGTTGGTGATCACCCTGGCCTCATCCCATAACCCGGCATCGAGGAAGGATTGCAATAGGATAGTACCCCCTTCCACCAGTATGGACTGGATACCCCGCTGGTATTGGTCTGCCAAAATCTGTCCAATTATTCCTGAACCCGGCTGGAGCAGCACCCTTTCCCCGTAGGCAGGAAGGGCATTCTCCTGCTCATGGTAAACGATGGTTGGCGCCTCCCCGGAAAATATGGCAAAAGATTCCTTGACCGCCAGTTTTTTGTCAAGTAGTATCCTGACGGGATGCTTTCCCTTCCAATGCCTGACCGTGAGGGATGGATTGTCGGCCTGCACCGTATTACTGGCCACCATTATGGCCGATTCTTCGGCCCTCCACCTATGGACCAGACGGTTGGTTAGTTCATTACTGATATTCACCCGGGTCTTTCCAGGACCGGCAATACAGCCATCCCTGGATTGCGCCCATTTCAGGATAATATAAGGCCGCTTCTTCTGGTGGAAGGTGAAAAACCTGGCATTGGCTGCGATGCATTCGCGCTCTAAAAACCCTGCTATCACCTCTAAGCCGGCAGCCTTCAGTTTTTCGATCCCCTTCCCATTCACCGCTTCAAAAGGGTCGCGGCATCCTACAACCACCCTTGGTATCTGCTCGCGGATAACCAGGTCTGCACAAGGCGGGGTTTTCCCAAAATGCGCGCAAGGTTCAAGGGAAACATACAATGTACTTGAAGGAATAAGATGCCTATCCTCCGGCAATACAGCATTCAGGCAGTTTACCTCCGCATGGGCCTTGCCATACTCACGGTGATAGCCTTCCCCTATGATCCGTCCTTCATGAACAAGGACGGCGCCTACGATAGGGTTAGGCGCAACCAACCCTTCTCCCAGCTTGGCAAGTTGAAGGCAGCGCCACATAAAACTATTGTGAGTTCCTGTCATTGGTCAGCAAATATACCATCTGTAAGAAAAACAACCGGTAGCCTGTCAAGAACTTGCTTTTAGGATCCAGGTCTTCACCAATTGGGTAAAAATGAAATACCCTGCAACCACCGCAACCATGTATCCCCAATAGGCAAAAGGCAAGGAAACAAAACCCAGGAAAGCAGCAAGTGGTGAATGGATCAACCAAATTCCAACAACTATAATAATGAGTGTGGAGAGGATCAGGGGCCAACTCGCCCGACTCTGCACAAAGGGTATCTTATCCGTACGAATCACATGTATGATGAGGGACTGCGTAATAAGAGACTCGATAAACCAACCAGTATGGAACAATTCAGGATTCCTTCCTGCATTGAAAACATGCATCAGGATGAAAAAGGTAATGTAATCAAACAACGAACTGATGGGGCCAAAATAAAAAATAAACCTGCCAATAGCATGTAGCGACCACTTCCTTGGTTCTGTTAGCCAATCCTGGTCAACATCATCGGTCGGAATGGCGGCTTGCGAAAAATCATAAAGGAGATTATTGGTCAATACCTGGATGGGAAGCATGGGCAGGAAAGGCAGGAAAACACTGGCCCCTACCACACTCAGCATATTGCCAAAGTTTGAACTGGCTGCCATCTTAATATACTTTACGATATTACCGAACACCCGTCTGCCTTCCAAAACCCCCTGTTGAAGCACCAACAGGTTATTCTCCAGCAGGATGATATCGGAGGATTCCTTGGCAATATCTACCGCCCCATCCACCGAGATCCCCACATCAGCAGCTTTCAAGGCCGGCGCATCGTTGATCCCATCACCCATAAATCCAGTAACATGCCCATTTCTTTGCAATGCTTTAATAATCCTTTCCTTATGCATTGGAACCAACTTCGCGAAAATATTGGTACGCTCTACACATTCATCCAGTTGGGTATCCGTCATCGCCTCAATATCAGCACCCAGTACCAGGCCCTGAACAGATATCCCTACCCGGGAACAGATATAGGTAGTAACCAATTCATTATCACCCGTCAACACCTTTACGTTCACTTTCAACTTCGACAGTTGTTCAAGCCCCTCCCTTGCTGTTTGTTTAGGCGGATCAAGAAAGGAGAGAAACCCCAGCAATACCAGTCCGGACTCTTCCACAGCCTTATAGACAGGTTCATCCGTTGCCCCAGGCATTTTTTTGTAGGCTATGGCGACCACCCTGAATCCTTCTTCACTAAGGGCCTTCATAAGGGTATCACTTTGTTGTTTTAAGTCAGGTGACAACGCTTTGACCTCCCCTTCTACTTCAACAAAGGAACAAATCGACAGCACTCCCTCTACTGCACCTTTACAAATAAGCCAATTGAGCCCACTTGTATCTTCCACGATTACCGACATTCTTTTACGCACAAAATCAAAGGGAATCTCATCAATCTTCCTGAATTGATTATTCGCCCCGAGGTGGAGCTCCAACTCACCATGCTCCAGCACCGCATCATCCATCAGGTTTCTCATTCCCGTTTGGTAAAAGCTGTTGAGGTAGCCAAAACTCAAGACCTTCTCACTTGGCCTTCCCATCAGGTCAACATGCTTTTCAAGAATGATCCTTCCTTCAGTTATGGTTCCCGTTTTATCAGTACACAACACATCCATTGCCCCAATATTCTGGATCGCATTCAACCGCTTAACGATCACCTTTTTCTTTGCCATCTGAAGGGCACCTTTTGAAAGGTTTACCGTTACGATCATTGGCAACATTTCAGGCGTTAATCCTACCGCAACAGCCAGCGCAAACAAAAATGCTTCCACCCAATTATGTTTCCCCAGACCATTGATAAAAAATACCAAAGGCACTAAAACCAATATGAGCCGGATCATCAACCAGGTAAAACCATTGACCCCCTTGTCAAACGCGGAATCCTCTCCACGTTCAGTAACCCTTTCCGCCAAACCACCAAGGAAGGTATCCTTTCCGGTGGCCAATACCAATGCATGACCAGTACCACTCACCACGTTTGTACCCATAAAACACGCATCCTCCCTTTCCAGAATCGTTACATCCTTTTTCACTTCTCCAATTTTCCTTTCCACTGGCATGGATTCACCTGTAAGGGTTGACTGGCTAATGAAAAGGTCCTTTGCTGATAACAATTTCAAGTCAGCTGGAACCATATCTCCTGCAGCCAGTTTCACAATATCACCTGGCACAAGGCGATCAATTGGAACTTCCGATTCTTTTCCTTTCCTGATCACAGTTGCATGCGTGCGTACCAGGGATTTTAACGATTCCGCAGCGTTAGTGGCCCTTGATTCCTGTATATAACGCAATACCACACCGAGCACCACCATCACCATTATAACAATTGCTGCCCTTTTATCACCTGTCAGGAGTGACACAATTGCCAGAATAAGTAACAATATGACAAGGGGATTCTTTACATTCTGAAAAAAACGCCTTAACGGTCCAGGAGGCTGTTCACTTGCTACCACGTTAGGGCCATAAAAGGTTAACCGTTTTTCAGCCTCTTCAATAGAAAGTCCATCTTCACTGGTGTGGTATGATTGCATTAACTCCACTGGTGAAGCCCCAAACAATTCCTGGGAAGGAATAGCTCCAGGATCGGGGTAGTCCATAACTATAAAGTTAACAAATATCACTAAGCATTCCCAACCTGCTTTTCTTCACTGACCAGGAAACAGGCTACATTACCTGAGATTCCCCCAAAGCCGAATCAACGGGACTTTAGCCTATTTTTGCTGCATAAATCACATGTATTGAGCGTATCTGTTTTCCTGATCACTCCCCCTTTCACCCAGTTGAATACCCCTTATCCGGCAACAGCCTACCTCAAGGGTTTTCTCAACACGAAGGGCATCAGCGCGTTCCAGGCCGATTTTGGCATTGAAGTGACCATTAGGATCTTTTGCAAAAAAGGCCTCACTGAGTTGTTCAATACGATTGGGCCTGGCCATGCCGACCATTCAGAAAATGCCCGTCGGATGATCACACTCAGGGATAACTATATCCAAACCATAGATGATGTGATCGGGTTCCTGCAGGGCAGGAATCCAACACTGGCGCACCTGATCAGTAAAAGGGATTTCCTTCCAGAAGCAAGCAGGTTTGAACAACTGGATGACCTGGTTTGGGCATTTGGCAATATGGGGACCCAGGATAAAGCCAAGCACCTGGCAACCATGTACCTGGAAGACCTTTCCGACCTCATTAAGGAATGCGTGGACGAACACTTTGGCTTTAGCAGATATGCAGAGAAACTGGGCAGGTCAGCCAATAGTTTTGATGAATTGTATGAGAGCCTGCAACAGGAATACACCTATATAGACACTATCCTGATCAGTTTGCTCAGGGAGCGAATGGAAAGCGTTCAACCCCGGCTGGTGGCCCTTTCCGTTCCCTTCCCGGGAAACCTTTACACTTCCCTCCGCTGCGGGCAATGGATAAAAAAGAACTATCCTGAAGTTAAAGTGGCCATGGGCGGGGGATTTGCCAATACGGAACTCAGGTCATTATCTGATCCAAGGGTGTTTGAGTTTTATGATTTCATCACCCTTGATGATGGAGAAGCTCCATTGGAAAACCTGGTTGCCCATGTTGAAGGACGCCTGGCCGAATCTGAACTGAAGCGAACCTTCCTCCTGAAAGATGGAGAGGTGAGGTATATCAATAACCAGGCATGTGCCGATTATAAACAGGGACAGGTCGGCACTCCGGACTATAGCGACTTCCTGCTTGACCAATATATAAATGCTATCGAGATTATCAATCCTATGCACAGCCTTTGGAGCGACGGCAGGTGGAACAAACTGACCATGGCGCATGGTTGCTACTGGGGCAAGTGTACATTCTGCGATATCTCCCTCGACTATATTCGGTTGTACGAACCAGTTACTGCTTCCCTGATCTGCGACAGGATGGAAGAACTGATCGCCCAGACCGGGCAGAATGGTTTCCATTTCGTAGATGAAGCCGCACCACCTGCACTGATGAGGGCATTGGCATTGGAGATACTCCGACGGAAACTGGTGGTCAGTTGGTGGACCAATATCAGGTTCGAAAAAAGTTTCACCAGGGATCTTTGCCTGTTACTGAAAGCATCCGGTTGTATCGGTGTATCAGGTGGACTGGAAGTTGCCTCCGACAGGCTGCTGGCCCTGATCAAAAAAGGTATAACTGTTGCCCAGGTCGCTAAAGTCAACCGCAACTTTACCGAAGCAGGCATTATGGTTCACGCTTACCTTATGTACGGGTTCCCTACCCAAACAGCACAGGAGACCATCGACTCACTGGAAATGGTGCGTCAAATGTTTGAAGCCGGCATCTTGCAATCCGCATTCTGGCACCAGTTTACCATGACGGCGCATAGCCCTGTTGGCCTTGAACCGGAAAAGTTCAAGGTAAAAAGGGTTTCGGAACTGGCAGGAAGCTTTGCCAATAATGACCTAGAACACATTGACCCTACTGGTGCAGTGCATGAATCATTCGGTTATGGATTGAAGAAGTCCTTACTGAATTACATGCATGGCGCCTGCCTTGACTTCCCATTACAGAAATGGTTCGATTTCAAGGTTCCCAAAACCAGCATAGCGCCTGACCATATCAGGAAAGCCCTGGAGGAAGAAGAATATTCTGGCATCAACCCTAACTCAAAGATCGTTTTCATCGGTAACTTACCGGACCTCCAAATGGTCACGAAATCCAAGAAGGGTCAGCAGTGGGAGATGGCCGAGATCAGCTTCCAGAATAAAAGGGGCACACATACCATTCGCTTACAAGAAGAAGAAGGAAAATGGTTGACGAAGGTCTTACCGTCACTTTCTGTGGACAGGCCAAAGCAATGGACATTGCAGGAAGTAAAAGCGGATTATGAAGCAAGTGGACTCGATGACTTTGAATTATTCTGGGACAACAAGCCCATGAATACTTTATTTAAGGCAGGTTTGTTGCGATTGTAAAAGCTGGGATCATCAACATCTAAGTATTACCAATAACGATCAATCCCGGGTCAGAAGACCCGGGATTGATCGTAAAAAAGCAAACCAATTTTATTTTATTACTTTCCATAAAGCTTCTGGGCAGCAGGCTCATATTTATCCCCTTTGATCCAGACAGGGGTCTTGGGATCATTGGCGATCTTTCGGCAGGCCAGTACGTAAGCCCTGAAAAATTTGGTCAGGTAGTCATAATTCAGGTTATCAGGATTGTCCGTAACCTGGTGGTAATACTTCAGCACTTCTTCATTAAAGGAAGTAAAGCCCAGGGAGAAGGTCGGGGCCGGCACCCCTTTCCTGGCAAAATGCACGTTGTCAGAACGATCGAATAAGCCTTGCTCAGGTGCCGGGTCATCGATCGCCTGCAGGCCAAACTCTTTTGCCGCTGAATGGATATGATCCTTTGCTGTTGTCCTGCCGAGTCCAACAACACTTATCTTGGTTGTATCATTATAGGATGCATTATCACTATTGAAGCAATACACCATTTGCTTCAAAGGCAGGACAGGATGCTCAACATACCACTTGCTACCCAACAGGCCTTTTTCCTCAGCAGTAAAGAAAATGAACAACGCTGATCGCTTGGTTGGATACCTGGCAATATTCTCCGCAGCGCTAAGAACGGTTACCGAACCTATGGCATTATCCCTGGCTCCATTGTAAATAGAATCGCCATCAGCATTGGGCTTTCCTACCCCAACATGGTCATAATGCGCAGAATAGATGACAAATTCATTCTTCAGTACCGGGTCAGTTCCTTCAACCATGCCAATAACATTCCTGGAATACAGGGTAGAAACATTCACCCCTTCCACCTGCATGCTACCCTTAAGTGCTTTCTGGCCTTCACTGGCTTTGGCTTGATTACCATCAGCATCCAGCACCCAACAATGCGGGAACAGGCTGGACTGTTGTGATTCATTCTTAAGTGCTAGTTTGTCTTCGTTGAAATAGTGAGCCAACTGCGACCACAAATTCTCGGATGCGGTATACCATTCCACCAAACCAACCGCACCATATTGACTGGCCAGTTTACGCTTTTCAACTCCCGCCATGATAGCAGCATTTGGATCGGTCTTGCCTTCCATCCCGGCCTTTGTCAATACCAGTTTTCCCTTAACATCGGCTGCTTTAAAATCTGCCTCTGTCCCATAGTTAAGGAAAACTACAGGACCATCATAGTTGATATTGGCCGCCTCCACAGTGACGATCTTATCAGTACTAAACTGCTCAAGGGAAAAGGATCTCCGCGTAGCCGCACTGGTCTTCACAAACGGCACTTCCTGGTAATAACCACCTCCCAATCCGGGAACAGGCTTTACACTATAACGACGAAGTGTATTGGCCAGGTAGGCAGCCGCAATATCAATTTCGGGCTTTCCGGTTTCACGCCCCCTTAACTCATCAGACGCCAGGAAATACACATGCCCTTCAATATTAGCTTTTGAAACAGTTGACCTGACCTTTTCAGTTTCAGTCTGGGCTTGACTGACAAGACAGGTAGCAGCGGCTACTGCCACTAGGATTATTCTTTTCATAACAAGTTTTATACCGATAAAAAATACAAATAATTTATCTGACTCAGTTGATTACTCTTCAAATTAAACCACTCTGCCCTTACGACTGTTAATCACGATAAGTTGACCAGCCTTAAAGGAAACAAGCCAATTTACCTTATCTTCTATAATCTAAAAATTCACCCATGCAACTCGGTCAAGACTTCCACTATCAAACACTTCAACTGAAAGACGATTATGAAGGCGCCGTTACGGCAACATTGATCGCTGCAAAAGCAAACAGGGGTAGCCGAAGGTCCATACTGTATGTACATGGGTTTATCGACTATTTTTTCCATCCCCATCTGGCAGAAGCATTCCTTAACAGTGACATAGACTTTTATGCACTTGAGCTGCGGAAATACGGCCATTCCCTCCTCTCCCACCAACACCCCAACTATTGCAGGGATATGAAGGAATATTTTGAAGAACTGGACCTCGCCATCCAAACTATAAGAACTCAAGGTAAGGCAAGCAGCATATTACTTTTAGGCCATAGCACGGGGGGCTTGCTTACCAGTTATTACATGAACAAGGGGAGGGAACGCGATTCCATAGAAGCTTTGATCCTCAATTCCCCCTTCCTGGCATTCAATGAACCATTCCTCGCCAGACAGATGATCCCCCTGGTCGCAGGACTCATATCTTCTATCTCCCCTTTCGCGAAAAAAGACAATGCACTCTCACCTGTTTATGCCCAGTCTGTTCATAAGGATCATTATGGCGAATGGGATTTCAACCTGGAATGGAAACCTATAGAAGGTTTCCCTGCCTATTTTGCATGGGCAAGGGCCGTAGCCAAGTCCCAGTCCTTTTTACAAAAACATTCGGCAATCGGTCAACCCATCCTGCTGATGCATTCCAGCAACTCCTTTAAACCCAAAACCTTCACCCCGGAGACATTAAAAGCGGACACAGTCCTGAACAAGGACGACATAGCCAGGATAGGCAAGAAATTGGGCAATAATGTTGACACAATTGAAATAAAGGACGGCATGCATGACCTCTTTCTTTCACCGGCACCAGTCCGGACGGCAGCCATAGAAAAAATGATAGACTGGATCAATAGATTTCCCATCACCGGCAAGCAGGATGCTTAGCATGAACCAGGGGCCTGTCAGTGCAACTCAATGGTTTCTACCTCAGGTATATCAAGCAGGGTAAGTTCTATATTCTTCGCAATCGCTTTTGAGCGAAACTCCTGGAATACCTCAAGGATATCATGGTCAATATAAACGCTTTTAGTACCATTGATCTCCACCACAGCATGGGGCGGTAACCGGTCTAACATTTCCATTATCCGCTTCTTGTTCAGGAAACTCACGTTAAGGGCCAGCACTATTTCGTAGTGAGGCCTGCCCTCCTGCATAGTTTCCTTTATTGTGAACCCTGCCCTGTAGGTATGCTTGATGATAAAATAGATAGCAAAACCAATTCCGATCAACACCCCTATCAGTAGGTCAGTGAATAGGATGGCAATCACCGTTACCAGGAAAGGCAGGAATTGCTCCCTTCCCTGCCGGTATACCCCTTTAACCATCGAAGGTTTGACCAGGTTGAAGCCCGTCCGCATGAGGATCACTGCTAAAACCGCATAGGGTATAAAGTTCAGTAAGGGTATCGCAACTATTATGGCGAGCAACAGCCAAATTCCATGGGTCATAGCAGAAGCCCTCGTCCTTGCGCCCGCTTCTGCATTTGCTGAGCTACGAACAATTACCGCGGTAATGGGCAATCCCCCCAACATACCACTTATGCAATTTCCCACCCCCTGGGCTACCAATTCCCTGTTCTGTGGAGTTATACGATTATACGGATCAAGTTTATCAATGGCTTCAATACTCAATAGGGTTTCAAGACTAGCCACTAGCCCAATAACGATCGCATTACGCCAAATCCCGGGATTGCTGAACAACAGCGACATGGAAGGAATACGGACTTGAGAGAATACATCGGCTGGAATACTAATGTACTGTTCCGGCGAAAGGGATAAGCGTTGCACCCACCTGTTAAAGAATAAGGCTACCAACGCGCCAAACAAGACCACAACGAAGGATGAAGGAAGAAAAGGGAGTTGCGGACCAACATATTTATTCCAGGTACTAATAAGCAAAAGCGACAACAAACCGATCAGGATCACCCCTGCAGAAACACTATTGGTAAGGCTTTCTAACGACTGGAACCCATGGCTCAACGTAAGGATATTGAAGAACTCGTTCCGCCAGAAATCGGGTTTATCATAACCAAGGAACAATGGAAATTGCTTGGAGATCAGGATTACCCCAATGGCTGCAAGCATCCCCTTGATCACAGCCGATGGAATGAAATGTGTGAATCCACCTAGCCTGAATAACCCTAACCCCACCTGGATTAAGCCGGCGACTGCTACTGAAAGAAAAAAATGCTCAAGCGACCCCATGCTGGCAATAGCGGTGGCGCAAATAGCGGTAAGTCCGGCTGCTGGCCCACTCACACTCAAAGGGGAACGACTAAAAAAGGTTACCACCAATCCTCCGATAACGCCAGAGATCAAGCCGGAATAAACGGGAGCATTGGATGCAAGGGCGACCCCCAGGCATAGGGGCAGGGCTACAAAGAATACTGTTATGCTTGCCTTAAGGTCAAACTTAAGGAAGGAAAGCAAATGGTACTTTGCTTTTCGCTTCGAAATAATCATCATTGGCCGGTTTTTGAAGGGTAGCAAAGCGGCGCACAGTTACGAAAGATGATCCCAATTTACATTTTTTGATACAATAAGCCTAACAACCTTCCTTCAACTATTGATTCAACTTCTGACCATTCTCATCCCTTCCTTATCGCATATACCAACTCGTCATGGTAGATGCCATTCTTATAAAAGGTCCGTTCAAATTTTCCCTCGAGTACAAAACCAGCCTTCTCCAAAACCTTTTGGGAAGCCTTATTCACCCCAAAGGGACGGGCGAAGATCCGGTCAATGGGAAGGTTTTGGAAACCATATTCCACCATCTGCACCACAGCCCTGGTAACGATCCCCTTACCCCAAAACGGTTCCCCCAACCAATATCCCAGCTCCGCATTCTTCCGCATGATATCCGCTTGGGGATGTAAACCAATCCCTCCTACTGCTTCACCGTTAATGTCTATAGCGAAAATGCAAACAGGGTTCTCATTCATAACATGATTGATAAATGCAACTGCATTTTCCTCGAGATATGGATGCGGAAACCTGTCCGCCATATTCCGGGCGATCTTTTCATTATTGCCATACTTCACCAGGCTCTTCACATCCCCCGGGTTGAAGGGTCTTAATGTAAACTCCATGTTTCCCAATTAGCATTTCATTGAATCAATGATCATAGCTGATCACTCTTGTTACCTTCCAACCATTATTGCCTTTCTTCCAGATCATGATATTCTTGAATGTCCCGCAATCCATTTTACCTCCTTCACGATGGCAAAACCGATGCTGGGAAGTGGCAACTGCCCCATAATTATTGATGGGATAAACCTCCATCGTTCCAACAACCAGGTCCCGGCGCAATCCTGTATGCTGGTTATTCCTGAATAAGGCACTAAACCCCTCTTTTGTCTGGCGATAATCAGACAATCCGCCTTTATCATGAAAGAACTCCAGGCCTTCATCAAAATATGCCATCAGTCCATCCAGGTCATGGGCATTGAATGCAGCAAACATCAGGCTATCAGCCCGAGTGATTTCTGCATACAATTCAGGATCCACCGGAGTATACTTAGATGTTATTGTCCCCTGCGAATAACCACTAAGGACAGCCGTTATTAAAATGAGCAACATAATGACTAGGCGCTTAATTCTATCCATAAGGATCATTTCCCCTCAAGGTAGGGATTAATAACAAACAGCTTTTACCAGTAATGGAAAAGTCCAAAACAACAATAGCCGGACCAATGCCCGGCTATCGCTATTTCCTATTTTGAAAAACTCAATACAAATAGACCGCTTCAAACCGGGCCAACGGCGCCATACGCGCCTTATTCAGGCTCATCTTATCGCCATTGAGGCTAAAATTATCTGCCGATTCCAGGACTTTTTTGAATGCATCTTCAATGGTCATATCGGGACAGGCCATCATGGTACTGGCCATCTTACCAAAACTGATGCGATTGCCTTCTTTTATTTCATATGTCCCCATGATATTGTTGCATCCCCCGTTGCCATTTACCTTATTACCTTCTGCTTTCAGGATGATAAAAGGTTCCCGGCGCATCTGCTCATTTTTGACAACAGGCTTGCCGTTTATTTCCACCAGCTTCCAGTACTTTTCTGTTATGCCGGGTTGAACCTTTGATAAAACATATTTACTGGCCAGCTCACCGGTGATCTTGTTTCCATCCATATCCAGCTGGATAAGTGCATTCTCCCCCACCTGGAAAGTACCGGGGTTCTCCCCTTCCAATATCACTTTACCGCCCTCCTTATTCCAGCTGAATTTCCCGGTTTTTGAAACAATATCTGTTGATTTGCCCTTGTAACGGCGCTGAATGGAATAGGTATTGTCCTTATTCAACATGACCACGGTCTCCAGGCCCTCACAATCGGCGCAAGGCAAAACACCTGTATAAACACCATCCCAATCAAGAGATGTCTGGCTATTATCGCCTGCCGGTTTGTTAGTTCCGGTGTTTTCGGGAGGCTTACAAGCGGAATAGAAGGCCAATACAGCAATGCTGGTAATGAGCGATGAAAGCAATTTCATAGTAAAATTTTAATGGTTTGGTTTAATGGAATGGCATAAAATGGTTTGATCAAGGCTCCCCTGTGCTGCCAGGTGAAGCGCCTGAAAAAGCAAACATATTAATTTTTTATTTAATCAATATTCGCCCACAAAAAAAACCCGCATTTCTGCGGGTTTTTGGATTGAGTGAAAAAAGATTCATCCTATTTTTTCCTGAGCACCACTTTAGATTGGGAGAAATTATGTGCCGCCTCCAACACCTCCAGCAACATAGGCCACTGGGAAACAGAAACGTGTTTCATCTTATACACCTTCCTTACTTCCAGTACCAGGTTATTCCCTTCAATTTTGGCAGTGCTGGCAAATGCCGCATATTCATTACTAACAGATTTGTTCAAACTTTCAAGTCCTGCGGGCGTGTACCCATCAGGGATCACAAAAATGATATTCCATTGCAAAGTTCGCGGGAAGCCAACATCCACGGGGAGGGACCTTTGCACTTCCTCAGATTTGATCTTTGACTGCCCCCCTACCAGCAATGGTAAAGCCAGCACAAGGTCTTCACCGGCATTAGAGGTCATATCGCCCAACACAAACTGCTCAAAATACTTTAGGTTTCTTTTCTTGTAGTTTCTTCCATCCTGGATAACCTTAAAACTATTGTATTTCTCGATGGTTACCCCATACTGTTGTTCAGTATACGCCTTCATCATTTTAGGCTTTTCCTCCTTCCATTCCTTTTTTTGGATCTCCAACTCTTCCCTTGCTTTTTCCTCTTCAGAGGCAGACATCCCCTCAAATAAGCCCAAACCATCGTAGTTGCGGTAATCGGTTTCAATAAAAGGGGTCAGGGAGAGAATATCATCTATAACCTCATCCTTGGCAACTCCCTTAACTTCTGTTCCCCTTTCCACATTAAGGTTAACTTTAGTAGCTGCATCAAGGGTGGCCTTTATGGAAACTGATAAGGCATTCAGGCTGGAATCTCCAAGAGGTAAGATTTCCGTGGTTGCGTTACCCTTTGGATTTGAATAATTAAACTTCACCGCATTGTTTCCTGCGAGGTAAACAGGAACTTCGAAGGGGTTGGTATGCTCACCAGGATTCACAAAGTAGTTATTCTTACACCTCACCAACCACTCCAACTCCTGTCGAAATGCAACCTGCCCAATCGTTGTGCGGAAATTAGAAGCTGACACCACGATCTCATGATCGATCTTCTTTAATGCCAGCAAACCAGAGAATATCTTGGCAAACTCAAAGCTTGAAAAGTTTTCAAACATGGTACGCGCCCTGATATAATAGTAAGCCTTGACCATGTAATCATCATCACTTGAATTGGTCACTCCGTTCTTCTTTAACTTCTTGTAAAAGTACTTGACCCATGCAGTAACCTCATCCTCATTAATGGACATGTCATCACTTGTTTTCAGCTCTTCATTAGAGAACCAATAATGCCTCACTTTGGTCCCAAACTCCTCGCTGGACATGTCTTTCTGCATATCAGGCTTATCCTTAAACCAAACAAAATCCGTATTGCCCTTACGTGCGTAAACCACCTGGAATTTAATGGAGGGCTGCTCAAGCAGATCATTCACATACCTTACATCCGGTTTCCTGTCCCTATCACCGTCTTCCCATCGGTATAAACGCTTACCATTTGCATTTACCTCCTTGAATTCAGGGGCACCTTTTGCACTCCTGTACCCGATGAAATACTTATCATCCTCTGCCGCAACCTCAATGATTTGTTTCTTTACTGGCACCTCTTTATTACATACATAGTATACAGGATTGAACTCCTTGTATTTGGGATTCTGGGAATATTGCTGGGTATTGATATTCCTGAATTCATAATCAATAATATCGCCTTCCTCTAAATCAGGGATAGCCACCTTGAAGAAATTAGGTCGGTAACCGGCACTGATCCTCTTGTCAGAATAACTCCTGAAAAGGTCTGGCACTGAACGGGGGTCTTCAACCTTAACAGCATCTTTCAGGTCAACCGGCACCTCAGTGCCATTTTTCTTGATAACCCTTGCAGCAAAAGCATCACCCTCAACAGCCAGTCGGAAATACAACACAGAAAACTGCTCTAATGCAAACTTATCCTTGAGCAATATCTTCCGGCGTTCAGACTCTTCTACAATGACCTTTGTTTCATTGTACATATTAGCAGCCACTACTGTGAACCCCATGGAAGGAATGGCAAATAACAACCCAAAGATATTTCGGCCAACCCGCTTACCGACACTTACACCCTTCTTATCAAAAACAAAATTTGTTTTCTGGCAAAGTATTACGGCACTTTCTTCATTCCATTTGGATGACACGGAGCCAACCTCGAAATCCTTATCGCTGCTGAGCAGCAAGGGGGAACGATCGGAAGCTTCTTTTAACAATTGTAATTCCTTCTTGTCAATTCGTTGCTGCGCTGCAATTGGCAAAGCAAAGGTTATGGCCACTGCAAAGGCCAGGCATTTCATTTTCATCTGGATAAGATTGATCAGGGAATTTGAACAGTAATGTTGTTTCTATTGAATGATTTGATCTGGTTAACAAAGGACTTCCAACCAGCAAAGTCTGCATTGTGAATAACTGGAGAATTTAACTTCATCACCTTTTTCAAGGTAACCGTATTGCCATTCACGGTATAGCTGCCCTCCATCTCATTGCCCAGATAACTCGCGTTAAAAGCAGCTGGTAATGATTTCACCATTGCCCCCTTAGGCAGCTCCAGCACAACCTCATCGGCGGTAAGGAAAACATCGTTGATATTGATCGGATTTATCCGCTCTTCATCCGGTATGAACCTGGTTATGGACCCAGGGAAAAAGTCAATACCAACATAATACTGGTCGTTGACCTTAGTGATTTGATTACTCAATACCACATCTCCCTCGATCACAATGGGGATATCACGGTTCTTGAAATCCGAAGTTTTGACATTGGCGACCTCCGTATTTCGGTTGCTTAGTTTCACCACTTCATTCATAAATTCCTTTCTCCTGTTGACCGGTATGCTATTGTAATAATAATGGAAGAGGTTTCGGGAAGCACCATCATAGGTCATAGTCACATGGCCTACTATTTTATCACCCTGTAGTTTCAAACGAACTTTAGTGCTCATCTGATTATCTGACATGGAAGCCGCAGGCACATCCTCAACCTTATACTGGTCACCAAACTCAACCAATACACTCTTTCCCTGGATGCGATAGGCATTGGTCCCAAATGAAGCATATTTCTCCGTTCCATCAATGAAGTAGGGCTTACCCTTGTAATACAATACAGAAATAGCATGGTTATCCACACACATTGACTGTACTTCACGCCGGTCATACGGAATATCCCTGGTGCCTACCCAGGCAAAATGGGCTTCGTAACCAGCCAGTTTAAGCATTTCAGTTACCAGGTTTGCCATTCCCTTACAATCACCATACTTGTTCTTGAATACATCCTGCACGGTATGCGGTATGAAACCTGAATAACCTTCTTCAAATGCTATGTAACGGATATTGTCCTGAACCCAATAATAAATGGATTTTATCTTTTCTTCGTCGGTTTTCTTCCCGGCTGTAAGTTGTTGCACCTGGTCTTTCAGCACTTCAGGTTTGTTCTCTGCTTTCTTATAAAGGAAATTATACCAGCTGTACATATCATCGAGGGACCTGAATCCATTGTACTTCTTCTGGTCAACTGTATACCCCCTTACGGTGAGGATCAGGTGTGGAAGGAAATAAGGCCTGGCAAGCGATGACGGCTCCTGCTTATAGCCAACAAGATTCTCAGCTGTATACGTGTATACAGTATAGTTCTTTTCCTTCTTCACCTCTTTTTTGATCTTGAACCCTTTGAAGTTCTTTTCAGCTATATCCAATTCCAGCCAAGCAGGAACTTTAAGGCTGATCGAATTCTTTAATACTGGAATACCCTGATGAAAGAATACCCTGGTGAAATATTTAGCGTCAGTATATTGGTACTTATACTTGAACCTGCTTCGCTGGCCGGCTTCACTGGCTTCAAACCCATACACCATCCCATAACTATCGTCAAGGAATATTTCATCATCAGTCAGGGAAACACGTGCGGGCGGATATCTCTGGCTCCTGAACTTATCCTTGTAAAAGATCTCAAAATCATAGTCCATCACTTTAACAAACTGGTTGTACTCCAGCATATATCCAACAAAGGACTTGTCTTGTATAGAGGCCATCTCTACAACACCTTTCTCTTCGGCAGTAACAATAGGGATACCCTGGATACCTTTGCCTGTTCCAAAATCCACTTCCTTTTGGATGGAATAGGCACCATACCTGGCTTTCTTGTTTAATTTCTTAAGGGAGCTGGAATAATTAAGACCTTCTTCATCTGAATTCTGGTACTGGGAGAAAACTTTTCCGGTAAATAAGATAAGGTTAAGTATACTAATGAATAGTACTCTCATAAAAAGTGCTAGTTAAAATAGGATAATGGGGCGAAGATAATCGCCTCGCCGAGCTATGCAAGTGTGTGAAAAAAAATATATTCAGATCATTATTTAATCACATATAAAAATCTCATCATAATCACTATTACCACCCCATAGATTACTCCTAAATTTGTGTATGAACATTAAGGAAGCATATGATCAATTGAGGTTTTCGCTGGATAAGATATACCCTGAGAAGGAATCAATGCTTATTACAGGCATGTTGATGGAAAAAATCACCGGGTTAACAGAAATGGATATGCGAAAAAATGCTTCAAAAGCCCTTACAAACCCCCAGATTATCCGTTTCCAAACCTGGCAATCGGAACTCACCAACCATAGGCCAATTCAATATGTATTAAACGAAGCCTGGTTCTGGAAATATCCTTTTAAAGTAGATGAACGGGTTTTGATCCCAAGACCAGAAACGGAAGAATTGGTAGAATGGGTTATAAAAGATGAAAAAGGAGCCCATCCCAATCCCTGTATCCTTGACATTGGCACCGGAAGTGGTTGTATCCCCATTACACTCTCCCTGGAACTGCCCAATGCCAGGGTCCACACCTGCGATATCAGTGAAGGAGCAATTGCCTTAGCTACTGAGAATGCCAGCAGCCTGGGGGCAAATATCAGCTTCCACCATCTGGACTTCCTTGACAACGCAAGCTGGGGGCAGCTACCCCGGCCAGACATCATCATCAGCAACCCACCTTATATCCCAAAGGCAGAAAGCCACCAGATGGATCCGCATGTTGTGAAATTCGAACCCGGCATAGCACTTTTTGTACCGGATAACGATGCCGTTGTTTTTTATGCAGCCATCGCAGGATTTGCCATGCAAAACGTAAAACCCGGAGCAAGGATCTATGTTGAGATTCATGAAAACCTGGCTGGCCAGGTAAGGGAGGCTTTTGAGACTGCTGGCCTGGTCGACATCCAAACCAGGAAGGATCTTCAGGGAAAGGACCGGATGATCAAAGCCCTATGCCCAAAATAAAAGCACGAAGGCAAATGATTCACCTCCGTGCTTTCCCAATATTTTCATTATTACTTACTGTGCGCCATTCTTATCAACGGCCAAAACGGACCTGGCCCCCAATTCCCTGGCCACCCGCATCACCGCAACAACATTCTCAACTGGCACCTGTTTGTCCGCATTGATCACCACAGAAGGCTGATCGGTTTCCCTGGCTAATATGGGCTGCAATTTTGCTTTCAGCTCCTCCAGCGAAACCTTTGAGGTCCCCACATAGAATTGGTTATTGGCGTCAATACTCACCACCACGGTCTGTTTAGCCTTGGTATCACTCTTGGCCTTGGGCTGGGAAAGCTTGATCACATTGGGGTTGGCAAGGGTGGACACAATGAGGAAGAACAACAACAGAATGAACAGGATATCGTTCAATGCCCCCGTGTGCACTTCTGCATGCCCCCTTATTCGCTTTCTTAAATTCATGGTAATGATTCTGGTGAATTATACATGTTAATCCTGCAGGGTTTTTACGGCAGAACCCTTATAGGTGGCACTACCTTGTTGGTTCCTGCAGGGTATCGATAAACTCTGCACTCGCAGCCTCCATTTTGTTCACCGTCTTATCGATCTGCGCATTGAGGAAACTATGCCCCACATAGGCCAGCAATCCGATGATCAAACCTGTTGCGGAGGTGATCATCTTTACATAGATACCACTGGCAATGGTACTGAGGGTATATTCTCCGGTAGAGGAAATTCCAAAGAATAACTGCACCATCCCCACAATGGTACCGAGAAAGCCAAACATCGGTGCCACACCTGAAATCAGGGACAATACCGAAAGGTTGCGTTCCATTTTATACATCTCCAGTTTTCCTACGTTTTCCATACTCTTCTCGATCGCATCAATCGGCTTGCCGATACGCTGGATACCTTTATCGATCATCCGGGCTACCGGGTTATTGGTATTCTTTGCCAGGGAGCGGGCCGCACTTACATTTCCACTCAGGATATGGTCACGGATAATGCTCATGAAATTGGCATCGATCTTTCCAGCCTTATTGATGGCAATAAAGCGTTCAAAGAAAAAATAAACTGCAAGCACAAAAAGCAGGGCAAGCGGTATCATCAATACACCACCTTGCATCAGCAGGTCTATCAGGTTCATCTTAGGGGCAGGACTCGCACCTAACGCCGCTTGGGTACTATCTGCCAGCCTTCTGGCAGTATCGGCGATCTGCAACAGGAATAGATTCATGCAATTTTTATTTTGACAAATGTAATGGGATATGCAGTTTTTAAGACAATTATGCTGCCAACGTGAAAATTATGTGATTATTTCTTAGCCGGCAGGGATTGGCCAGCTATTAACATTTCCTAAAGAGAAAACCGGGAGAAGCATGGAGCTACTCCCGGCAAATGTCACCACCCTTTCGATGAGGCTGACTCATATTATCAGGCAAATCCCTTATCAGGCCTTACTTCTCACCAATCTGCTTCATCATCATTCCCTGGATCTGCTTCATGGTCTTTTCC
The DNA here is from genome assembly GCF_018595685.2 of Flavihumibacter rivuli. Lineage (NCBI taxonomy): Bacteria > Pseudomonadati > Bacteroidota > Chitinophagia > Chitinophagales > Chitinophagaceae > Flavihumibacter > Flavihumibacter rivuli. Next base: position 145,797 of record NZ_CP092334.1, on the reverse strand, counting down.
ATACCATCCGCGCTTCCATCCAGGAAGATCACATTGCCCTTTCCATATTCTGCAAAGTTCTTGATGGCTTCTGTCCACATACTGAAAAGGATCACGTTGGTATCCAGGTTGGCCTGCTTCATTCTTTCGGCCGCTTCCGTCATACCTTTTGCAACTTCCTCACGGAACAGCGCCACACCCTGGCCACGCAGCCTGGCGGCCTCCCTTTCTGCTTCAGCAGCGATCTTAATAGCATTACCTTCCGCTTCTGCAGCCTTGGTCTTGGTGATCAATAATGCCTGGCCTTCATTTTCTGCCGCAGCCTTGAGGTTATTGGAAGCCACTACCTTACTCATGGAGTCCATGATCGCCTGGTCAAAGGTGATATCATTGATCTGCAGGTCCAGCAGGTGGTACCCCCATTCCTCCAGCAACTGGTCGATCTGGTCCTTCACATACTCCACGATCTCTTTCCTCAAAGCCAGGATCTCTGCCTGCCTTTTGGTCGCAACAAAGGATCGTATGGTACCCTCAATGGTCCGTGATAATGCCTGCATCAGGTCTCGGTCACTGATGAACTTGAAAGCTACCTTCTTAATGGTTCCCTCATCTTCATTCTGCACCGCATACAACAGCATGCTTTTAAAGTAAACATTGGCCTGGTCGGCTGTAACAGCCTGGAACTCCATTTCCACTGAACGGTTCTGGATAGATACCCGCTTGGATATCTGTTCAATAAAAGGGATGATGAAATTCAAACCGGGATGTAACACCCGGCGGTACTTACCGAACATGGTCACTACGCCCACAGTACCCTGGTTAATGGTTTTTAGACCCGCAAAAAGAAGCAGGATAACAATGAGCACCCATAAATTGGATAAGATAAACTCTGGCATAAACAGTTGGTTTTATTGGTTAGTGTGATGAAGACGCATCCCCCTTCACAGGGGTTGCAATATGGTTAAATTTTTCATGCTTGCTGCTCCCAGATCTGCACCAGTTCCACCAGCACATCTACGCTCTTCTGCATATCCTGTACGCTTACGTATTCATGCTTGCTATGTAACGCCATCTCACCAGTGAAGATGTTTGGACAAGGAAGGCCCATATAGGACAGCCTTGACCCATCGGTTCCGCCCCTGATCGGATGCTTCCTGGCAGTGATCCCCAACCTGCGCATAGCCTCTTCTGCATTGGCTACTACAGCGGGATGCCGATCCAGCACCTCCCTCATATTCCGGTATTGTTCCTTCACTTCAAATTCTGCCTTTGCCCCGGGAAACTGCTTCAACACTTCATCCAGGGTATGCTGCAGTAAATATTCATATTCCCCCAAACGCTCAGTAATAAAGTCACGAATGATAAACTGCAGGGTGGCTTTTTCGGCTATACCGGACAGGTAGACAGGATGAACGAATCCGTCCCTTCCTGAAGTGGTTTCCGGCGACAACCCTTCTTTCGGCAAGGCATCTAAAAATGCAGCTGCTACTTTTAAGGCATTTACCATCTTCCCCTTGGCATATCCCGGATGGGCACTTACACCATGAAAGGTAACCGTAACACCATCGGCTGAAAAATTTTCTTCTTCCAGACTACCCAATTCCCCTGCATCCAGTGTATAGCCAATATCAGCCCCAAGCTTTGCCAGGTCAAGTTTCTCCACTCCCCTTCCCACCTCCTCGTCAGGGGTGAACAATATCCTGATCTTCCCATGCTTTATTTCCGGATGCTGCACCAGGTAATTAGCCAGGTCCATTATAATGGCCACACCAGCTTTATCGTCGGCACCCAGCAATGTAGTACCGGAAGCAGTAATGATATCATCCCCTACCTTTTCCGCGAGATAAGGATGATCTTTCACACTGATCACCTGGGTTGGGTCATCCGGCAAAACGATATCACTGCCATCGTACCTATGATGTACTATGGGCTTCACGCCGGCTCCACTGCAGTCAGGAGCCGTATCCATATGGGAACAGAAACAAATTACAGGAACATTTCTGGGCGAATTGGAAGGTATTGTCGCATATACATACCCGTTCTCATCCATTTCGGCATCCTGCAGCCCTATTGCTTTCAACTCCTCTACCAGCATCCTTCCCAGGTCCTTTTGCTTTTCAGTAGAAGGGAAACAGGTAGCTTGCGGGTCACTCTGCGTATCTACCTTAACATAGCGTAAAAACCTATCCTTGACGGTATATGCATATGCATTGGCCATGAAATGAATAATTTTGGGCAAATTAATGTATTTGATGGCAAAGCCTGCTGATTACCCAAAGCCCATCACCACTGGTTGGCTGAGGGTATTGATCTTTACCGGCACCTACCTGGCTACCATGGTGGCCGTTAACTTTATCATACAGTCCCTTACCCGAAACATTTCAGGGATCAACCCTGCAGGCTATGCACTCCTGACCTTCCTGGTCCTTGGCGCCTTTAGCTTCTTACTGGTCAAGGTCTTTTGCAAGGCATTGGACAAAAGGCCATTCCTGGAGCTGGGATGGCAAGATGAAGACCGGCTTCGAAACACCCTTACCGGATCTGCTTTAGCCATGGCTATCCTGGGAACCGGCACAATTATACTGGTTGCCAATAACAACCTAAAATGGATGGATGTTACCGCTAATGGACCAGCACTGGCCCTGTCATTTGCATTGATGCTGATCGTTTCCTTTACCGAAGAACTGGTATTCAGGGGATATATTCTCCGCAACCTCATTGACTCTTTTCCACCTGCCTTTTCATTGGCGATAAGCGCACTGGTATTCGCCCTTTTCCATGGTGCCAACCCTGGCAGTAACTGGCTGGCACTTGCCAATGTTTTCCTGGCAGGAATTTTACTCGGACTCAATTACCTTTTCACCGGCAGCCTGTGGTTTGGCATTGGACTTCATTTTTGGTGGAATTTCCTGCAGGGGCCGATTCTAGGTTATTCGGTAAGTGGACTAGGACTTCCTTCCCTTCTGAATACTTACCTGGATGGGCCCCCATTTCTCACGGGCGGATCCTTTGGCTTCGAAGGAAGCATCCTGAATACCGTTCTAGACCTTCTATCAATAGGCATACTTGCATTCATCTACAGCAGGCTTTTTGAAAAAGACATCCAACTGCTATTCAGGAAAAGACAGGAGAATAAGGATTAAGCACCCGATAACTCTTGCGTTACAGTCATAAAAAAAGCGCCGTTAACCGGCGCCCTTATAAAACTTTGGGGATTTCCTTAAGGCATGATGATCCTTGAAGGGGCTCCAATGATCTCTACCAGTTCAATATCGAAGACGAGGTCTTCACCGGCAAGTGGATGGTTAGCATCCAGCAGGATAGACTCTTCACCGATCTCAGTGATCACTACTGGCACAACCTGGCCAGCGCTGTTGTTGAGGTTCAGGCGCATTCCCTTCTCCAGCGGCATTCCTTCGGGAACCTGGTTACGGGGAAATTCGATCACCATTTCAGGATTCTTGGGACCATAGGCATCATCAACCGCGATATGAACAGTTTTCTTGTCGCCGATCGCCATGCCCATCACGCCATTGTCAAAACCTGCGATAACCATTCCACTTCCAACTTCAAACTCGAGCGGATCACGACCTTCAGAACTATCGAAGGTTGTTCCATCAGTTAGGCGACCATGATAATGAACACGAACGGTATCGCCTGATTTTACTTGTTGCATACAATTCAATTTTAAAATAATAAATCAATCTTCACCCTACCGAAACCACCTTAGATCAAAATGCCTTGCAACAAGTATATTGCTTAAGCAACGATGACAGGAAGCGGAAGAAGCGAAACAGGCCGGAAAGTTACGGCAATAATGGCAATTGAAGGCAATTCCTTCAACCACCTACCAGGACTGCTTCTTCAGGCACTGTTAATCAGGTAGTTGTTAAAACATCAACAAGAACTTAACGTTTAACCGCCTGTTTAAAGGCTGGCTAATCAATTATCTTTGGCAAATGAAAAGTTTCCTCTCCTTCATCTTTTTCCTGGCCATAACCCTGTCAGGATTGTTCACCAATGCGCAGCGCATCCAACCCGGCGCTGAAAGGTTCGACCAATACCTTCCCCTGCTGAAAGGCAAGCGGGTCGGGCTATTCGCCAACCAGACCACTGTTGTTCATGATACCGTACACCTTGTTGATGTCCTGACCAGCAAGGGCGTTAAACTGCAAAAGATCTTCGCCCCGGAACACGGGTTCAGGGGAACAGCCGATGCCGGTGAAAAAGTGGATAACGCGGTGGATTCTCGTACAGGCATCCCCGTTGTGTCCCTCTATGGCAAAAAGCGAAAAGCCGGGGCTGACGAACTAAAGGATGTGGATGTGATGGTGTTTGATGTACAGGATGTGGGTGTAAGGTTCTATACTTACATTTCATCATTGGAAGAGTTCGTTGAATCGGCCATCCTGCACAATAAGCCGGTAGTGGTGCTGGACCGCCCCAATCCTAATGGCTTCTACATAGACGGACCAGTACTTGACAGGAAATTCCGCTCCTTTGTTGGCATGCAGCCTGTACCGGTAGTTTATGGAATGACCATGGGCGAATATGCCCAAATGCTGGTAGGTGAAAAATGGTTCAGCCAGGAAATCAACAACAAACTCAATGCCACACCCAAGCAGGCAAAAAGACGCAAAAGCAATGGTTTCAGCCTTACCATTATCAGCTGCGGTAATTACACCCATAAAAGCAAGTACACCCTGCCCGTCAAACCTTCTCCCAACCTGCCGGACATGACCGCCATCTATTGGTATCCTTCCACCTGCTATTTTGAGGGCACTGTACTGAGCGAAGGCAGGGGAACGGATCATCCTTTCCTCATATTCGGCCATCCGAACCTTCCCAAAAACCTTTATTCCTTTACCCCAACCTCCAGGGCCGGGGCAAAGGAACCTAAACTTAAAGACCAGCAATGCTTTGGCTGGAACCTTTATAGTTCCCCTGAAGCAGCGCTCAACGGGATCAATGGCCAGCTTCAACTGAAGTACCTGCTGGAAGCCTATCGCCTGTTTCCTGATAAGGCCAATTTCTTCCTGGCAGCTAAATCCGGCAAGGAAGAAGACTATTTCTTCAATAAGTTGGTGGGCAACGCCTCCCTGATGGAGCAGATCAGGACCGGCAAGAGTGAATCGGAGATCCGTAAAAGCTGGGAACCCGGGTTAAACCAATTCAAGGCTATTAGGAAAAAATATTTATTGTACCCTGACTTCTATTGACCAAATGGATTACCAATCATTGAAGATCGTTTTCATGGGCACCCCAGAGTTCGCCGTTGCTTCGCTGGATGCCCTTGTCCAGGCTGGATGCACTATCGCGGGAGTGGCAACTGCCCCTGACAAACCTGCGGGAAGGGGCATGCAACTCCAGCAAAGTGCTGTAAAGCAGTATGCAGTGGAGAAAGGTTTTCGCATATTGCAGCCCGTTAAACTGAAAGACCCTCTATTTATAGAAGAGCTCAGGGCGTTGCAGGCAGACCTGCAGGTTGTGGTGGCATTCAGGATGCTGCCTGAGATCGTTTGGGATATGCCGCCTATGGGCACCATCAATGTCCACGGTTCCTTATTACCGGACTATCGAGGGGCAGCTCCCATCAATTGGGCTGTCATCAATGGTGAATCACAAACCGGGGTAACCACTTTCCAGTTGCAGCACGCCATTGACACAGGGAATATCCTCTTACAGGAATCCATGGCCATCGGTCCGGAAGAAAACGCAGGGTCCGTGCATGACCGCATGAAGATCCTGGGCGCCAACTTACTGGTAAAGACCATCAAAGGCCTGGCAACCGGGGAAGTAAAGCCTGTTCCACAGGATGACCTGATCAACCGACTGGGAAGGGAGCCCCACCATGCCCCTAAGATCTTTACAGAAACCTGCACCATCAATTGGGAGCAGGAAATAGACAAAATCAATAACCTCATTCGCGGTCTTTCTCCCTACCCAGCTGCTTTCACCCAATTGGAAGGCAAAATCCTTAAAGTGTTCGCAGCGAGCAAGGAGCATACGCGACCCGATATCTCCCCCGGACAGTTTAAAACGGATGGCAAGACCTACCTGAAATTTGCAGGCAAGGATGGCTATCTCCATTTGTCCGAGATACAGTTACAAGGCAAGAAGCGAATGCCAATCGGGGACTTCCTGAGGGGGTACCGTTTTCAACAAGCGTAAAACATGATCAGCTACGATACCAAAGACTGGTTCACCTTCATCTTCCGCTTTCACAAAGCCGATACGGTAAGGAAATTATTCCCCCTCATCCTTGCCATTTCAGCTTATTCGGCATTGGTAGCCTTTCTTGAAGTTGAAGTACTCCAGCTATCAGAACAAAGTCATATCAAGAACATTTCCCTCATGCACAACATGTTGGGATTTGTCATTTCCATGTTATTGGTTTTCCGCACCAATACCGCATATGACCGCTGGTGGGAAGGAAGGAAACTTTGGGGTGCCCTCACCAATAACAGCAGGAACCTTGCCATCAAGATCAATAATATCCTTGCCCCAGACGATGTGGTAAACAGGTCTTTTTTCCGCAAATCGATTCCCTTGTATGCCCAGGTACTTAGAAACCACCTGCAGAGTGAATCTACCAGGCTTGCCCTGGATGAATCGCCCCATGAGGACCTTGACCTTGACCATTCCAGGCACCTGCCTAACCAGGTGGCCAACATGCTCTTCAAAAGAACCCATGAGTTATATAAGAACGGCTCAATCTCCGGCGACCAATTGATCATATTGAACAACGAACTGACCGCTTTCACTGATATCTGTGGCGCCTGCGAAAGGATAAAGAACACTCCCATTCCTTTTTCCTATAGTTCATTCCTTAAAAAATTCATCTTCTTTTATGTGATGACCCTGCCCCTGGGCTTCGTATTCAGCCTGGGGTATATTGTAATACCAGTAGTGGCTTTTATTTTCTATGTCCTTGCCAGTTTAGAAATGGTTGGGGAAGAGATAGAAGACCCTTTTGGAAATGACGCAAACGATGTCCCTACTTCAAAAATAGCAGACAATATCCGCGTCCACGTATGTGAGCTCCTTCATTGACCATTTGTTACCCACCATGCCAATTCTTTTTAAGTCCCATATGAAACCCGCTACCGCAATCATAGCGATCGTCATGATAGGCCTGTCCCTGATGCTTGCGGGATGTGCAGTAAAGAAGCCCCTTGTTGATGAAACCATGATCGGGAAGTCACTTCCCCCGGTACCGGTTTCACAGTTTAATATCCCTGTGAGGGCCTATGTAAAACCATTCATGGTAATGGCCGACCAAATGGCCCCAAGGGAAATCCTTTCCGAAGGCTGGCCCAACTACTACCCATCCGGCTGCGATTTCCGTTACAAGTGCAGGTTTGTCCGCAACAATATGCAGTTCAACTGCACGAACAACAGCATTACTTTGACTATCAATGGGGCCTACCAGGTTGCCGGCAGTAAAACCGTTTGTGTGATGGGACAACCCGTTTCACCATGGGTTAGCGGTAGTTGTGGCTTTGGAAACGAAGCTTTACGCAAGGTTACCATCAGCATGCGTACCGACCTCGTATTTCAACCCGACTATACCATTAGGACCATCACCAGGGTAAACAAGGTAACACCTGCAGACCGCTGTTTGGTAACCATCCTCAATACAGACATAACCGCCATGATCATAGACTCCATTGCTGCTTCCTCCAGGGCTTTCGGGCAGTCATTGGACCAGAGGATTGCCACAATGCGATTCGACAATCTACTGTTACCAATAGCCGAAAAGGTGGGCAAGAAGATACCTATGGCAGGTTATGGATACATGAATCTAAATCCAGCGGCGGTTAGTGTTAGCCCTATCAATTACAGCAACGATACGCTCAACTTTGTAGCATCCCTTGCCTGCTATCCGGCATTGAGTTCCGATAGTACCAACCATACCCGTACAACCAGTTTGCCTCCCCTGAAAAACGGCACTATTCCCGAAGGCATAAACCTAACCGTTAACGCTGTTTATGACTACGGGACCATTGACTCCATCCTGACCACAACACTCCGCAACCGCGTTGTTGAAACGAATGGAGAAAAGATAGCGATTGAGAAAGTGTCAGTTAAAGGACTGGATCACCACCAGGTCGAATTCAGGATCGATTTTAAAGGCACAAAAAAAGGCACGATCTACCTGAAAGGCACACCCATTCTTGACCGCTCGAACCAGGTATTATTGGTACCCGACCTGGACTATGACCTGAACTCTTCCAACCTCTCCCTTACCCTGGGCAAAACCTTCTTTAACAAGAAGATCATCGCTTTACTGAGGGAAAAGGCAAGGGTCAATGTGGCGGACATGTACCGCAAGAACAAAGCCATGCTGGACAGTTCGCTCAACCGTACTGTTGTACAGGGCGTTCAAATAAAAGGCAACACATCTGACCTGAGATTGAATGCGCTGGTGATAGACAAGGATCATGTGAGTGTACAGGCGAATGCCACTGGAAAAGCCACCCTTATCATTGGCAGGCTAAACTAACATGGTCCGGAGGAAATTGATTGATTCGTCCGGGTCTTTCAATTGGCCGATGGCATCCTTCCAGGCTTTCTACCTCACATCAAACCATACAGGTTGCTGGTCATCCCAGTCCCCATTGTAGTTAATGAACAGTTCTTCACCAGCTTTGACCGCCCTCATGGTTTTGATCCTGATGAGGTCATGTTCAAAATCCATTTCATATTCACAGTTACTGTTATAGCTGTGGTTGTAAATGGGTACATAACCCAGGGCCATGCAACATGATTTCCTGTCCTCCCCCCATTCAAAAATGTAATCATGCAGGAGGGTCTGGTCAAGATGCTGCCTGTCTTCCGGGCCCATGACAATAACAGGGCTGATCTCCACAAGGGTACCAGGCGCAATATCTTCAGCAGTAAAGACACCTCGCCCCATATGCTCAGTCGGGGCAATGAACAGGAATGGTAGAATCATGGCACAAAAATACCCCGGTTCCTGCCTGCCAGCCAAGTCAAACCTTGCCTATATTACTTGTAAAGGGAAGATGCCCATAAATTTCAAACCGCCCCAATCCGCCATTTCAACTAGTTTTGCGTCATGTCAGTTGAATTGGAAAAACCTTCAATGAGTGAGCAGTTTGAATCCTTGATCAAGGTCGAAGACAAGCTACGTATCCGGGACTTCCTGAACAACCAGAACATCAGCGATGTGGCAGAACTGGTCAGTGAATACTCTGACTATGCCAGCCAGATCATTGGGAACATGAGCACCCACCGGGCGGCAAGTGTGTTCAAGATCCTGGACATCACCCTCCAGAAGGCAATTATCCAGGAACTGCCTCCTTTCACCACTGCAGAACTTCTAAACGAACTGCCTGCCGATGACCGTACCGACTTTCTCGAAGAGCTGCCCAGCGAAGTGGTGAAAGAACTGATCAAAACCCTTGATCCGGAAGAAAGAAAAGTAACCCTGTCACTACTGGGGTACAAGGAAGGCAGTGTTGGCCGATTGATGACCCCGGACTATATAGCAGTAAATGCCGACTGGACCATGGGGGAAGTATTGGAACATGTAAGGGAGGTTGGCAAGGATAGCGAAACCATCGATGTGATCTATGTGGTGAATGACAAAGGTGAGTTCGTTGACGATATGCGGATAAGGGAGGTTATCCTGACCAACCCGGAAAAGAAGGTCAGTGAGATCATTGATAACCGTTATATCGCCCTTAATGTAAATGACGACCAGGAAGTTGCCAACCAGACATTCAAGATGAATAACAGGGTTGCCCTTCCGGTGGTGGACGACAACAATATCTTGCTGGGCATTGTCACCATCGACGATGTGCTTTGGGTGGCGAATGAAGAGTTCAGCGAGGACATCCAGAAGATCGGTGGTACAGAAGCCCTTGACGAGCCCTACCTGGAAATGCCCCTTCTCAAGTTGTTTAAGAAGAGGATCGTTTGGCTGGTGGTCTTGTTCCTTGGGGAAATGCTAACAGCCACGGCCATGGGATATTTTGAAGATGAGATAGCGAAGGCGGTAGTACTGGCATTATTTGTGCCATTGATCATCTCCAGTGGAGGCAATAGCGGCTCACAGGCGTCCACCCTCATTATCCAGGCGATGGCAGTAGGCGAGATCACCGTCAGTGACTGGTGGCGGGTGATGAGAAGGGAAATTCTTTCAGGCTTGTTATTGGGCACGGTGCTGGGATGCATTGGCTTCCTGAGGGTACTGGTATGGTCCCAGTTCTTTCCTGATGTTTACGGCCAGCATTATGTAGAAATCGGGGCAGCTGTGGGAGTGTCACTGATTGGTGTAGTACTTTGGGGTACCCTGAGCGGTTCCATGCTTCCGATGGCACTGAAAAAAGCGGGGGCCGACCCAGCCGTTTCTTCAGCGCCATTTGTAGCCACCCTGGTTGATGTAACAGGGCTTATTATCTATTTTTCTGTTGCATATTTCTTCCTGCAGGGACTGCTTTTATAGCTATATAAGACATATCACCCCGCAAAAAACCGCTATCGCTGAATTTTGATTAATATTGTCGCGCAAAATATCATTCAACTTAATCTAAACCACTAAGAAAGATTTATGTGTGGAATAGTAGCCTATATAGGGCACAAAGAAGCTTATCCTGTTATCCTCAAAGGATTGAAAAGATTGGAATACCGCGGTTATGACAGTGCTGGTGTGGCACTGTTGAATAACGGGCTTAAAGTTTACAAGAAGAAGGGAAAGGTAGCCGACCTGGAAGAGACCCTGGTTGGAAAAGACCTTCACTCGAATATCGGCATTGGCCATACACGCTGGGCGACCCATGGCGAACCCAGTGACCGCAATGCCCACCCCCATCGGTCCCAAAGCGGCAAACTCGCCATGATCCATAATGGCATCATCGAGAATTACGCTTCCATCAAACAGGAACTGGTGAATAAGGGCTATCATTTTACGAGCGACACAGATACTGAGGTCCTGCTCAATTTCATTGAAGACATCCGTATCAACAATGGCTGCCCTCTGGAAGAGGCTGTTCGTATTGCCCTGAAGCGCGTGGTTGGCGCCTATGTGATCGTATTGATGGACGAAGATGACCCGGAAACGCTTATTGCCGCCCGCAAAGGTTCTCCCCTCGTCATTGGCATTGGCAAAGGTGAACATTTCCTAGCCAGCGATGCCTCCCCGATCATCGAATACACCAAGGAAGTGGTTTATGTCAATGACTATGAACTCGCCATCATCAAAGCAGATGAGTTGGTCCTGAAGAACCTTGGTAATGAGAAAGTAACCCCCTTCATCACCAAGCTGGATATGGAACTTGCGGCTATTGAGAAAGGCGGTTACGATCATTTCATGCTGAAAGAGATCTTCGAACAACCCCATACCATTTTTGACTGCTTGCGTGGAAGAATGGATGCCACTGTTGGCTCCATTACCATGAGTGGTATCCAGCAATATGCCGACCAACTGGTGAACGCCAACCGCATCATCATGATCGCTTGCGGAACAAGCTGGCATGCCGGACTGGTAGCAGAGTACATCTTCGAAGAACTGACCAGGATACCGGTAGAAGTGGAATACGCCTCTGAATTCAGGTACCGGAACCCCATTGTCCATAAAGGGGATGTCATCATCGCCATTTCCCAAAGCGGGGAAACAGCGGATACCCTGGTAGCTATCGAAAGTGCCAAGGAAAAAGGCGCGATCATCCTGGGTGTGGTGAACGTAGTGGGGTCCTCCATTGCCAGGACATCCCACGGCGGCGCCTATACGCACGCCGGACCGGAGATCGGCGTTGCCAGTACGAAAGCATTTACCGCCCAACTTGCGGTACTGACCATGATCGCCCTCAAGATCGGACAAATGAAGGGTACGATAGATGACAAGCGCTTCATGCACCTGTTGAATGAACTCAACGATGTACCTGAAAAGGTATCACTGGTACTACAACAGGACGAGCAATTGAAGGCCATTGCTGAAAAATATAAGGACGCCAGCGACTTCCTCTACCTGGGAAGGGGCTACAACTTCCCTGTTGCCCTCGAAGGAGCGCTTAAACTCAAAGAGATCTCCTATATCCATGCTGAAGGCTACCCGGCTGCTGAAATGAAACACGGGCCAATTGCGCTGGTTGATGAGAAACTCCCGGTAGTATTCGTAGCCACCAAGGATGCCTACCACGAAAAAGTGATCAGCAATATGCAGGAGATCAAGGCAAGGAAAGGAAAGGTCATTGCCGTGGTTAGTGAAGGGGATGAATCAGCAAAAGGACTCGCAGATGATATCATTACCGTCCCCTTTGCAGATGAATTGATCGCCCCAATGATCAATGTGATCCCTATGCAGTTGCTTGCTTACCACATTGGCGTGGCAAAAGGTTTGGATGTTGACAAACCCCGCAACCTGGCCAAGAGTGTAACAGTAGAATAACAAAGGAAAAAATATGAAAAAAGGCACTTGTCCCGCATCTTTTGAAAATGGCAGGTGCCTTTTTGGTTTTTGTGATCAAGTATATTACCAGATAATTGCATCATGAACATTATCAAGAAGAGCCCGCTGTCCGCACTGGGTTATGACTTTATCCCATCCAACTTCCTTCCCAAGGGTAAGGACGAATACTACCTCCGCAACAAACAGAATAAAAGCGGCATCAGTTACCGCCAACTTACCGCCTATGAGATAGAAGTATTGGTACGCAACCGGAACCAAAGCGATGATTGGAATAAGTTGCTGGTATCCGATGCTTTCAATCCGGAACTGGTCAAGAACTGTAAGTTCTTTGGGCTTGTCAGGATCGGCAAACTGGAACCCTATTGTATTGAGTTCAACAACCTCCGAATGCCCGTTGGACTTTACAACAGCACCATTATCAGCTGTGATTTCGGGGACAATGTAGTGATCGACAATGTTAACTACCTCTCCCATTACATCATTGGCAGCGAGGTGATACTCGTCAATATCAATGAGCTGGCCACCACCAACCATTCCAAGTTCGGGAATGGTATCCTGAAAGAAGGCGAACAGGAAAATATCAGGATCTGGCTGGAAGTATGCAATGAGAACGGGGGAAGAAAGATCCTGCCATTCGATGGCATGCTGCCGGGTGATGCCTACCTATGGACACGCCACCGGCAGGACTCAGAACTACAGCAGAAATTTGTAGAATTTACCCAGGAACGCTTCGACAATCGACGCGGGTATTATGGCAATATCGGTGACAGGACCGTCATTAAAAACTCCAGGATCATCAAGGATGTCTGGATTGGTTCCGACGCCTATATCAAAGGGGCAAACAAGTTAAAGAACCTCACCATCAACTCCAACCCCGATGCCAAAACACAGATAGGGGAAGGGTGTGAATTGGTGAATGGCATTATAGGCATAGGGTGTAGGATTTTTTATGGTGTGAAGGCAGTTCGATTCTTCATGGCTTCGCACTCGCAGCTGAAATATGGGGCCAGGCTGATCAACTCTTACCTGGGAAACAATGCCACCATTTCCTGCTGTGAAGTATTGAACTCCCTGATCTTTCCGGCCCACGAACAACACCACAACAACTCCTTTCTTTGTGCCGCACTCGTAATGGGCCAGAGCAATATGGCAGCAGGGGCAACCATTGGCTCCAACCATAACTCAAGGGGAGCGGATGGGGAGCTTATTGCTGGCAGGGGATTTTGGCCAGGACTATGTGTGAGCCTTAAGCACAACTCCAGGTTTGCCACCTACAGCATCCTGGCCAAAGGAGATTTCCCGGCTGAACTGAATATCAACCTTCCCTTCTCCCTGATCAGCAATGATGTTACCAATGACAGGCTGGTCATCATGCCTGGCTATTGGTTTCAATACAACATGTACGCCCTTGCAAGGAATTCCTGGAAATATATCGACAGGGACAAGAGGACAGATAAGACCCAGTTGATCGAGTATGACTACCTGGCACCAGATAGCGTAAATGAAATAGTAGTGGCCCTTCAACTGATTGCAAAAGCCGCTGGTAAAGCATGGTATAGCGCCAACAAGCAGATCCTGCCGGGTGAGGAAGCCGTAATCGCAAAGGGCAGGGAGCTATTGGAAAAGGATAGCCCGGAGTTAAGAACACTAACCATCCTTCTGGATAAGGCAGAAAACAGCCAGAGGCCAGCGGTGATCATTAAGGCAGGGATGGCCTATCAATGGTACCATAAACTGATCCGCTACTATACAGCCCGCGAGATCCTCCTTTTTGCACAACAAAACAAGATCACTACCCTCTCAGGAATCAAATCCGCCCTGCCCAAAGCTGGTGTAAGGAAGTCATTTGAAAACATTGGTGGTCAGCTGATCGAAAAATCGGTTATCGAGCATTGCCTTCAACAGGTAAAACAAGGCAAGATCCGCAACTGGGAACAGTTACACCAATTCTACCAGAAACAAGGAGAACAATATCATTCAGCAAAATTCAACCATGCCCTGGCCACCTTTAAGGAGGTATATGGCATTGATCTTTCAGGTAGTGCAAGTGAACTGGTTGACCTTTTGAAAGAAAGCACGGCCATTCGCCAGCAACTAAGCGACAATATTGTTTTATCCAGGAAAAAGGATTACCAAAACGCTTTCCGGAAAATGGTTTACGACAATGACCAGGAAATGGAAACAGTGATCGGGAAACTTGAAGACAATGGCTTCATCCAGGAAGACCAGAAAGCGACCCAGCAATACAAAAGAGCCATCAATGCCTTGTTGAAAAAATAGGCAGCTGCCAGTAGAAAGGGAATAGCAGGTAATCCAGCTATTCCCTTTTCAAACTTAAATGGGCAGGCTCATTAAAAGTATTGCAGCCACAAACGATCCCCGGATCCCCACAACACTATTATAAACTTCAGGGAACCAGTCCTGCCGGCAGCCGGTAAGGGAAATCTCGTCACCCCTTCCCCCAATGACATTTGCTGCTTCGCTAATAATCGGCCATAACTATCATACACGCACACCTGTACCAACTCCCTGTACCTACCTGCAATGACAAGTTGCTTGCCTGATGGTTCATCCACCAGCCAGGCCTTGCCATATCTTTGATATTCCATTGGTACAGGAATAATGGGGCCGTATACATTATTCCCATTTTCCTGCCGGATGCCTACCCTTAAGCGGATATTACCCAGTCCCTCAGGTAAAAGGAACTCATATATGCGCTTACCACCCGAAGCCACCATACTATCCAGGCTCCCCCTTACAACTGACTGAAACATTTCTTCCAGGAAGACCATGTCACCCATTTCAGCTTCAAGTTCAACCCTTAACCACCATCGTCCGCTGCGCTTTTGCCAGGAATAACCATGGAATACCACGGGTAATGGATTGGCAAACAATGTTGAACTGGCCAGAGTATAATATCCTGAAGGAATGGGGATAGTGGTGCGCCATTGGCTTGTAACTGAACCTGAAGCAAGGGCAGCGCCGGTGACGGCAATATTCCCCAGGTCAGACCAAATACCGGATTGCAATCCTGCTACCCTTAAACTGGCCAGTTCGTTTACACCACCACTCCATTCATGATCAAATGAAAGGGCAACTACCGCATCTGCTCCTGCACTTCCCTTTATCTCCCAATACTCATTACTTGATATGTGGTCTAGCCCCGGACCTATACTACCTCCCAAACCATCCGGATCCTTACGCCAATAGGTAACCGAGAAATCACCCATGGCCTCCTTTACCATCAGCCAACGTTGCTTTCCATCCTTACCCACCGGAAACAAAAAAGCATCTTTGTTCAATCCTTTCTTTTGCAGCGGCCCCTCAATATAGGACTGGTCACTGGCAGAATCCACCAACACTTTGGCATTGGCCTCCAGGGCCAGGATCGCACCCTGTGAAGTAGTTACCACTCCCCTTTCCAGGTGTAACTGATAGGGCAGGCTAAGAGGAGAAACCAACCTTACACCAGCCATGTTCCTAACCTTCAGGATCACACTATCCTTCCACTCCCCCCTGCAATCCAATAGTTGCGGCTTAACCCCACTAAGGAAAATGGTACCTGTTTGACCCAGTTGATTGGTCTCATTCAAGGAGCCCTTATACTGCAGCAGGTTTCCCTTAAGACTGATCACAGAAGACCGGTTACCGCTAGCCAGGTTGAGGACCGGACCAGACAATTCCATATTACCCCCGACGAACAAGGTATCGCTGAAATGGAGGGAGAAACTAACGCCCTCCCCTAATATAAAATTTCCCCTGACCAATGCCTGGTTGGTTCCTGTTGAAGAATAACTGGTAATACCTGTAGCTCCTCCTGCAATGAGTTCAAGGGAGCCAAATACCCGGCCACTAAGGGAAATGGTGGAAGCCGCATCTGTATTCGCCATGGTAAATACTCCCATTTCAGTACCGGGAAGGCGGCTCAACCTGGAAACCAACTCCGCGTGCCCTGTACGGCTTTGGTGAATATACCTCCCCCCATCATTGATCCGGATAGAATCACCGATCCTAATGGAATAACCCGATGCGCTACCGGAAGCATTCCTGAAAACAGCCCCGTTTTCCAATACCAATGAGTAACCACTTCCCGTAACTGAAAAGCCCCTTGGCTCCAGGCTGCCGGTTGCGCTACTGATCGTATTGGAAGCAGGCAAAACCAACTCAATTACATTACCCTGAGACGGGGCAATGGTAAGTGAAGCAATACTGACTGCTGTATTCGGAAGCACAACCACAAACCCTACAGGCACATAAGCATTATCCAGGATAACCTGCTCCCCGGGAACAGGTACCAGGCCCGATTCCCAGTTGCCTGGGTCAGCCCAGGAGTTATTACCAGAAAGGCCTGTCCACCTCTTTTGGGCTATTGCCATCTGGAAGATAAGCAAGCCCAACAATCCCACACCCCATTTCATACACTCCTATTTGTTGCCTAAACTAGAACGGAAAGGGTTAGTGGACAAGGGACACCATTGATTCAGGTGAATAAACGGAAGAAAAGACAGTGAAAGAACGGTTGGTAGGTTGAAAGCCAGTTCTTATGACAAGAGAGATAAAAGCAAATAAAAAACCCCTTTCGGATGGAAAGGGGCCTTCTTGCAAGAAGTGATATTGTTAAAGAAGGATTACTTCTTCAGGCTATCAACTTTAGCAGCAGCTGAATCTACAACAGCAGAAACAGCAGAATCAACTTTAGCAGCAGCAGTGTCTACAGCAGCAGCAGCAGAATCAACAGCAACAGCAGCAGAATCAACAGCAGCTTCAGTAGTTTCAGCAGCATTGTTACAAGCAGCGAAGATGGCAGCAATAGCCATGATAGCGAATACCTTTTTCATTGTTCGAATTGTTTTGATGTTTTTTAGACGGGTGCAAAGGTATAAGCTTATTTGAAATATGCAAGTAACCAGCTGCTTTTTTTTAACAATTTCTATTTCTTTCGGAAGAATATCCTAACCGGCACCCCACTGAAATTGAACTGCTCCCTGAGCTTGTTTTCCAGGTAGTTACGGTATGGGGTCTTGATATCATCCGGGTAATTACAGAAAAAGGCAAAAGACGGCACCACGGTAGGCAACTGGGTTACATATTTGATACTCACAGGATTACCCCGAACTACCGGGGGATGGTATGCAGCGATGGCCTTCAACATGGTCTCATTCAGCTGCGAGGTCGGTATCTTTTGTTGGCGGTTATCATACACTTCCAGGGCAATTTCAATGGCCTTGAATATCCTGAGCTTTTCTTTAGCAGAGATAAAAATTACCGGAACGTCCGTAAAGGGGGCCAACCGGGTCTTCAATATCTTCTCATAGTCCCTGGCAGTATTGGTTTCCTTCTCCACCAGGTCCCATTTGTTCACCAGGATTACCACCCCTTTCCCTTTTCGGGCTGCTAGGCTGAAGATGCTGAGGTCCTGGGCTGTTATTCCCTTTTCCGCATCCAGTATCAGCAAACAAACATCGGCCTCATCCATAGCCTTGATGGCACGGATCACGGAGTAAAACTCCAGGTCTTCATGCACCTTTTGTTTCCTCCTGATACCAGCAGTATCGATCAACACAAATTCCTTCTGGAAAAGATTGTAATGGGTATGGATGGTATCCCTGGTAGTACCGGCGATATCACTGACGATGGTACGCTCCTGCCCCACCAGGGCATTCAATAAGGACGATTTTCCAACATTAGGCTGGCCGATGATCGCGAATTTGGGAATGGCCTTATCGCCTTCCTTTGCTTCCTGCTCATCTGTAATGGGCTCAATAACGGCATCCAAAAGTTCACCTGAACCACTTCCACTGATCGCGGAAATAAAGAATACCTTCTCAAAACCAAGGCTATAGAATTCAGCTGCCTCTAAAAGCCGCTCATGGTTATCTACCTTGTTCACGGCAAGGTATACAGGCTTGGTAGTGCGCCTGAGCACATCTGCCATCGATTCATCCAGATCGGTAACCCCCGTGGCGGTATCCGTCATAAATATCAGGGCATCGGCTTCATCCAGGGCGATCAACACCTGCTTCTTGATCTCCTGCTCAAAAATATCATCACTCTTTGGCACAAATCCACCTGTGTCAATAACGTTGAAGGTCTTTCCACCCCACTCGGCCACACCATATTGGCGGTCTCGCGTCACCCCACTGACATCATCAACAATTGCCTTCCTTTGTTCCAGCAAACGATTGAAAAAAGTACTCTTCCCCACATTGGGCCTTCCCACTATCGCAACGGTATATCCTGCCATAACAAAATATTTTAGAATTAAATCCGGTATTACCCGTAAAAGCCTGAGCTTGTTTTATTAAATATCCCTGTTTCTATTTCCCTCACCTGCCCCCATCAACCATTGTAACCATACTCCTTGAGGTGCAGGTCATTATCCCTCCACTTGGGACGCACTTTCACAAAGAGTTCCAGGAAAACCTTCTGGCCAAGGAATTTCTCAATTTCCTTCCTTGCCCTCGTTCCCAATTCCTTGATCATTTTGCCCCGTTCCCCCAGGATGATACCCTTCTGGGTATCCCGCTGTACTATTATATCAGCCTGGATCTTGATCAGGGTCGACTTTTCCTTGAACTCCTGAACCAGCACTGCCGTATGGTAGGGGATCTCATCCTGGTAAAGCTGGTAAACCTGCTCCCTGATCAACTCACCCACAAAAAATCGGGTAGGCAGGTCCGTTAGGTTTTCTTCATCAAAGAAGGGCTCCCCTTCCGGAAGGTAAGACAGCACTTTTTGCAAAAGCTCATCAAGCCCATGCTTGTTAAGTGCAGAGACCGCTACCATATCCTTCACATAGGCCTTTCCGGTAAAGTAGGCCTTTACTTCTTCCAGGCGGGCACTTGTAGCGCTATCGATCTTATTGATCACCAATACTGCCGGAACTTTCAGGCGAAGGGAGCTGAAAATGCCATCACTCTCCTCCAGGTTATCATTCACATCCACCAATAAAAGGGCAAGGTCGGCGTCTTCCAGGGCACTCTTAACGGCCTGCATCATACGCTCGTGCAACTTGTATTTGGGTTCGATGATTCCGGGAGTATCAGAAAAAATGACCTGGTAACCGGGTTCAGAAAGGATACCCTTGATCCTGTGGCGGGTGGTTTGCACTTTCGGTGATACAATGGCCAGTTTCTCACCTAAAAAGGCGTTCAGCAAAGTGCTTTTACCAGCATTGGGCTTACCGAAAATATTGACGAAACCTACCTTCATCGCTTATCAATTTAAGGCAACACGGTTTACGCCAAAGAAATACAGGAGGTAATCAGATTCCAATGCGCAGAACGGCTGCCTGCATGAGAATAAAAAAAGGGGACTTTTTTGGGTCCCCCTTGCTTGTTGCGAAGGGAGGGATCGAACCTCCGACCTTCGGGTTATGAGCCCGACGAGCTACCGCTGCTCTACTTCGCGATTTGGATTGCAAAGGTAATACGCTATACTTTCCCTCCCAAAAAAATTTTGAACTATTTCGTTAAGGAAAGCCCAAAGCCCCGATTGGCGGGGCTTTGGGCTTGCATATTTTTTATTTGCCTATATGACTATCCGTCCTTCCTGGAAATACTGCTGGCGCCACTCGACTTCATATCCCTGATCACGCCCGGTCCTTTGTACTTGATATCACTGGCCCCGCTGGCCTTTACTTTCATCTCCTTGTTCACGGTAATGTACACGGAAGAAGCACCACTGGCATCAACATCAAGATAATCCGTAACCAGGTCATATCCTTTCAGGGAGCTTGCCCCACTGGCACTAAGGTTGATATTCCCAACGCTGCCCTTCAACTTGATATCACTGGCACCCGATACATCTACATTAAGCTCCTTGCATTCCAGCTCCCCTTCAATATCACTGGCTCCGCTCAGGTCAACAACCAGCTTGTCCGTCTTGACCTTCCCCATCAGTTTTACATCACAGGCGCCATCTGCCTTGATAAGGTTTATCTCCCGTACGGAAATATATGCCTTCAATCGCTTGTTTCCCCTCCAATCTGTCCAGCCCTTGGCATCAAACCATACATGCAATACACCATCCTTCACCTCTGTCCTTATCCGGTCCCTGCTGGATTCATCCGAAGCACTTACCGCAACGGCATTCTCCTCCCCCTGTGATATATAGGTATCAATGGCACTGGAGACCTTTACCCCTGTAAAACTCCCAACCTGCCTCAGCTTTGCATTGCTATCGTTAATGATGAACTTTTGCGCCTGCATGGACACTGCCACTAACAGCGACAGCCCTAGTACAATAATCTTTTTCATTGCTATTCGCTTATTGTTGAATACTCTTTTACTTACTGGATGATTTGACACTACCACCACTGCTGGTTTTCAGGTTCCTGATCACGCCACCTCCCTTGTATTGAACCAATCCGCCACTGCTGGCATCGGCACTCAACTCCTTCGTTACGGTGATCTTCACTGAGCCCCCACTGCTGGCATCAGCCTTGCAATTTACACTCGACAGGTCATATCCCCTGAAGATAGCCCCGCTGCTTGCATCTACGGTCAAGTCATCCACACTGCCGGATAAATCGGAAATAGCACCACTACTGTTATCCACCTTCATTACCTTACCCTTGAAACTACCGGTAAGGATAGCACCTGAACTCACATCCACATCAAGCTGGTTGAAATTGATCACCCCGCTCACCTTCACGTCCGCACCGGAACTAGCAACCAGTTTATTGATCTCCTTAACCGACACATAGGCCTTGAACTTGGTATTATTTCTCCACTTCCAATCCCATCCATTGTTATCTATGTAGATCTTCAATACGCCCCCTTCAACCTCGGTCTTGATCTTACCGAGATGCTCGGGCTTGTTACAGCTAACCGCAACGGCATCATTATCCCCCTGCTGGATCAACAGTTCGATCCCACTAGACACCTTCACACCTGTAAACCCACCTACCTTGCGTTCTACCGCATTGGCATCCTTTACTGTAGTTGCCTGGGCAAAGACCCCTGTTGAAACGATGATGGCCGCTATCGCCAAAAACACTTTTTTCATAAAATTCAGTTTGTTTTAAGGTGTGACGGATGAGGATACAAGAATGTTACAGGAATTTTTAAAAATGCCCTTAATTTCGTTCCCTTATTACGGCCGTAATCAACAATCAGATTCCTCGGGGTGCTGAAAGCGGGTAAAACCGCCCAGGCTGAGATGATACCCGTAGAACCTGAACAGGGTAATGCCTGCGCAGGGAAGGTGGACTTTTTATTGCTCTCCTTTTGCTTTCGCAGCATTTCTCTCAAATCATTTTTTTCAATTCAACAAGGTGTAAACATGAAAAAATTGCTTTTGGGGATCTGCTTCTCTTTATTGATTTCCCCATTATTGGCGCAAACCCGCCAGGTTAAGGTAACCGACAAATCCAATGGCCAGCCACTGGAAGGTGTAAGTATTGAACTCCCCAATGGACAGGTGGTACTCACCGACAAAAACGGCCTGGCTTCCATTCCTGAAAAGACCCCAAGCTTTATCCTGACAGCAATTGGCTATAAGTCAACCCAGGGCAGGTCGACGGCAGACCTGACCGCCATCCAGTTAGAAAGGCAAAACCTATTCCTTCAGCCAGTGGAGGTGAAAGCAACAAGGGCCAGTGAACAGGCCCCTTTTGCCAAGACCAATATCAGCCAGAAGGAGATCAGCAAACAAAACCTTGGTCAGGATATCCCCTTCCTGCTTAACCAGACGCCTAGTGTGGTAGTGAGTTCGGATGCAGGTAATGGGGTGGGCTATACCGGTATCAGGATCAGGGGAACAGACGCAACCCGCATCAATGTCACCTTGAACGGGATACCCTACAATGATGCCGAAAGCCAGGGTGTTTTCTTTGTTAACCTTCCAGATTTTGCTTCCTCCGTTAGCAGTGTCCAGGTCCAGAGGGGCGTTGGCACCTCCAGTAATGGCGCAGGGGCGTTCGGGGCCACCCTTTCCATGAGCACTAACGAGTTCAGGGAAGAAGCCTATGCAGAATTCAACAATAGCTATGGCTCTTTCAACACCTGGAAAAACACCATAAAGGCTGGAAGCGGGCTCATCAGCGATCATTTCACCATTGATGCAAGGCTTTCCCGCATCAGTAGTGACGGGTACATTGACAGGGCCAGCAGCGACCTCAAATCCTTTTACCTTTCTACTGCCTATCTTTCAGGCAAGTCTTCCTTAAGACTGAATGTTTTCTCCGGGAAGGAAAAGACCTACCAGGCCTGGTATGGTATTCCCCAGTCTGAAGTGGGCAATTGCCGCACCTGCAATATCGCAGGCACCGAAAGGCCTGGTGAGCCCTACGATAATGAAACAGACAACTACCAGCAGGACCATTACCAACTGTTCTTTAACCATAGCGCATCCGAGAAGCTTAGTTTTAATATTGCCACATTCCTCACCAGGGGAAGGGGTTATTATGAGCAATACAAGGCCGATGAGGGCTTTGGGAAATACGGCCTGCAGCCTGTTACAGTAGGAAATGAGACCATAACCAGTACAGACCTGATCCGGCAACTATGGCTTGATAACTACTATTACGGAACAATTTATAGCCTGCAGTACAAGCACAAAAAAACACAGCTGACCTTTGGGGGTGGCTACAACAGGTATGATGGGCAGCATTACGGCAAAGTGATCTGGGGAAAGATCGGGGTACCTGACAACCACAAATGGTATGATCTTGATGCCCTGAAGACTGATTTCTCGGTGTATGGGAAATGGCAACAGCAACTTGGTGAAAAATGGGAAAGTTTTGTTGACCTCCAACTACGCAATGTCCGCTATGATATTGAAGGATTCCGTGATAACCCTACCCTTGCCACGGACAACAGGTACAATTTCTTCAATCCCAAATTGGGCATCAGCTACCGCCATAAGAACTGGAGTGCCTACGCCTCATTTGGCGTTGCGAACAAGGAACCCAACAGGGATGATTTTGAAGCGGGCGCCACCCAGCAGCCAAGGCATGAAACCCTCTATGATGTTGAACTAGGATTGGAAAAGAAGACCTCAACCTATACCCTTGGCGCCAATCTTTTCTACATGCATTACCGTGATCAACTGGTATTAACAGGCAAAGTGAATGATGTTGGGGCCTATACCCGCACCAATATCCCCAAGAGCTACAGATTGGGCGTAGAGCTACAGGCATCAGCCAAACTCACCAGTTGGATGAAACTGGCAGCCAACCTCACGTTAAGCGAAAATAAGGTGATCGATTTCACAGAATTCCTGGACGATTATGACAACGGTGGGCAAAAAGAAGTCAACTATAACAAATCGGATATAGCATTCTCTCCGGCTGTAGTAGGAGGGGCAACACTTTACATTTACCCGGTCTCCAATGCAGAAATTGCCGTGATCAGCAAATATGTAGGCCGTCAATATCTTGACAATACAGGAAAGGCAGAGCGAAGCCTGGACCCGTATTACGTACAAGATTTGCGCCTCAGCTATACCCTTAGCCGCAAACTGGCAAGGGAGGTCAATTTCATCTTCCAGGTGAACAACCTCTTCAACAAACTCTACGAACCGAACGGTTATACTTTCAGCTACATCTATAACAACCTAATGACAACCGAAAACTATGTTTATCCCATGGCAGGTATCAACTGGATGGCAGGTTTGAACATCAGGTTATAAGATAAAAACCCGCTGGCTTTGCTCCAGCGGGTTTTTCTTTACAATAAGAAGAAGCAGAACAAGCCAGGCGGGCCGGTCACTTCATCACAAGCGTGTAATATTTATTTTGCGGCACCAAACTTATCCTGCCAGGCAAGCATACCTCCCTCCAGGTTCTTGGTGTTGGTGAAACCCATCGCCTCAAGGAACAGGCAAGCGGTAAGGCTACGCTTACCACTCCTGCAATGGATGATTAACTCCTCATTCTTAAGGTCTTCCAGATCATCAATCTGCATGGCCTGGATCTTTCCCAGGGGTATCAATTTAGCGCCAATATTGAACTCGGCATACTCTTCCGGCTCGCGAACATCAATTACATTCAATTTTTCTCCGGCATCCATCCTTGCCTTAAGTTCTTCAACAGTAATATTTTCCATTAGCTGGGTGGTTTATTATTAATAATTGTTTTCCTGAACTGGGGTGGCAAGGGAATCGATCCGGGTTGGCTTTTGTGTACTGAGCCAAACATCGATCATTTGTCCAGGCCTGATCCGGTTTACGGTCCTGTCTGAAGTAAACCTCTCCGGGCTCTGCCGGTAAATATAAGCAGTTGCCGTATCCCTTACATCGGCATCCAGTACCTGTGCCCCAAAACTAATACCGGTGGATTCCAATAAGACTTTCGCTTCCGCATGGGTCATTCCAAAAAGATCCGGAACCGACATATCAACATTTGCCAGTCCACTTCCCAGGACCAACGCAATGGAACTTCCCATAGGCAATTTGGTTCCTGGCTTTACATCCTGGCCATTATACAACTGTGTAAGCACAGAATTCTTCGCAAAATCAGGGCGATAAGTAGTGTCCCCCATTTTCAAACCAAATTGTTTCAGTACAATGGCCGCATTCCTCACGCTCATACCCACCAGGTTGGGCATCACCACATCCGGAGGCACAGCCCTGTTCACCGTAAGGTAAACCGTACGGTTAACCTTCACCGATGCATCAGATTCTGGAAACTGCTTGATGATCGCCAGGGGAGCAAGGGTATCGCGGTAAACTGAATCCTGGATCACCACTTCAAACCCTTTTTCTTCCAGCGTTTTCCGGGCTTCTTCCAGGGACTTCCCGGTAACACTGGGCACCACCACTACATCCCCGTGTTTGGTAAGGAATTCGAGTGACCCGAAAAAGATCAGGATCAATGCGGCCATTAACCCGAAGGCGAAAAGGATATTGACCCAAAGTGGCTTTTTTGTGATAAATGCAAACACGTATCAGATTTTTATGGTAAGGATATGGATTCCAAAGAAAACAAAAATTATTTAAGGGCCAAGGCCTCATCTATCAAAGCCGAATAGAAGTCCTTTAGGGTCCAGCCCATTGCCCTCACCTGCTGGGGCACAATGCTGGCTTCACTTTGTCCGGGTACAGTGTTTATTTCCAGCATATAAGGCTCCCCTTTAGCCTCATTGTAAATAAAGTCGATCCTTACCACACCCCGGCAATTGAATACCTCATAAACTCTTTTTGCGGCAGACCTGACTTTCTCCGCGATGGACTCATCCACCACGGCGGGGGTGATCTCTTCACTCAATCCCTGGTATTTGGCTTCGAAATCAAAGAACTCCTTCTTACTGATCACCTCCGTGAACGGAAGGGTCATGATCTTGCCTCCTGTTTTGAATACCCCGATCGTAAATTCCCTGCCGGAAATGAACTCTTCCACCAAAACCTGGTCATCTTCATTAAAGGCCTTGCGCAGGGCTTCTGCCATATCTTCGGCCTTATTCACCTTGCTCATACCAATGCTGCTACCCCCATTATTGGGCTTTACAAACACCGGCAATTGCAATTGTGACGCAACTTGCAAGGGATCGACCGGTGTATGGCGGAAAAGGTGGAGGGAACGTGCCACATTGATTCCTGAAAAAGCAGCTACTGCTACCGTATAACGCTTATTGAAAGTTAGTGCGGAAGTGGCGGCATCGCAACTGGTATAGGGGATACCCAACATATCGAAATAGCCTTGCAGTTTCCCGTCTTCTCCCGGCGTACCATGGATCCCGATCAATACTGCATCAAAAGTCACCTTATTGCCAGCAACAGTAAGCGAAAAGTCATTACGGTCTACCCCTGTCGTTTGACCATCACCGGTAGTATGCCACCAGCCATCCTTCCTGATATCGATCTTATACACCTCATACTTGTCCTTGTCAATATTATTCTCGATCGTAATAGCACTCTTGTAGGAGATCTCCGCTTCCCCGGAGTACCCGCCGGTTAGGAAGGCGATAACAGGTTTTTTGCTCATCGTAAAACTGTACTTTGTTGATTTGGGTCATCAAATTTCAAGGTATAGACCCAAGGCTCAAAATAATTCATAAAAAAAGGTGAAGGATTGGCTTCCTTCACCCGTTATCCGACGGGAAATATCACCCGCCTGCTAGAAGTAGCTTACGCTACTAGTAAAACTTTTCTGTGTTGTTAAGTTAAGGAATAAATCCTTATGCCCAACAATTTTTTATGGCCATTACAGGTGCAATTTCTCTTTCTTGGCCATCAGTTCTTCAACGGTTTCCTGGTACATTTCATCCGGTACACAGCAGTCTACCGGGCATACAGCCGCACACTGGGGTTCCTCATGAAAGCCCTGGCACTCGGTACACTTATTCGGTACAATGTAATAGGTATCTACACTGATAGGGGAATTGCGCTGGTCTGCATCAATCACCGTTCCATCCATCAGGGTAAAGCCTCCCTTTACAGAAGTGCCATCACTGAGGGCCCACTCAACCCCACCTTCATAAATAGCATTATTGGGACATTCGGGCTCGCAGGCACCGCAATTGATACATTCTTCGGTTATTTTGATTGCCATGGATGCAAATTTTTAATGGGTATGATATAAGTTAACTTTGCACGCAAATTTATAGGGACATGTTGAATTTACAACACCGGATCGATTTATTGGTTCAACTGGGCGAACATATTGAAAATAATCCTATTGAATGGCAGGAAACCAAACTGAAGGCCCAGGCGGCCAATGGCTGGTTCACCCCCGAATTCATTGACCTTGCGGCCAACAATATCGTCCGTAATTTCCTGCAGGCAGACAAGCTGGCCGGTTTCGCCAAAGCCTATAATGTCCCGGACACCCCTTCGGAACCCCGAAACGTCGGGATCGTAATGGCCGGAAATATCCCCCTGGTTGGTTTTCACGATTGGCTTTGCGTGTTCCTCAGTGGCCACCGGGCAACCGTCAAGCTTTCCTCCAAGGACGATGTACTTTTCAAATACCTGATCAGGTACCTCTACCAAAAGGAAGTAACCCTCCAAAACCTGGTTTCATTTGCCGATTCCCTCAAAGGCTGTGAGGCCTATATTGCCACCGGCAGCGACAATACGGCCCGGTATTTCGATTACTACTTTAGCAAATATCCCTCCATCATCCGTCGCAACAGGAGCTCGGTGGCAATTTTGGATGGCACCGAAACAAGTAAGGAACTGGAGCTCCTGGCAGATGACACCCACCAGTATTTTGGCCTGGGCTGCAGGAATGTGACCAAGCTATACGTGCCCAAAAACTATGATTTTGTTCCCCTATTGGAGGCCATGAAGAAATACCTCCATTTCTTCGAACACAATAAGTATAAGAACAATTACGATTACCAATTGGCCATTCACCTGTTGAACAACCAGTTCTACATGACCAATGGGTCCGTGTTATTGATAGAGAACCCGGCGATCTTTTCTGCTATCGGGCAGATCCATTATGAGTTTTATGAAGACAGGAAAGCAGTGGAAGTAAACCTTAAAGGCAATGAAACTGTTCAATGTATCGTAGGCCATGGACAGATCCCCTTCGGCGGGGCACAGTGTCCCGAACTGGGTGATTTTGCTGATGGGGTAGACACCATGGCATTTTTGCAGTCGCTCTAAGGATGGCTGACAACTTGCTAATAATCATTAACTTTAGCTTAGCATCTACGAAGACCTTAGTAAAACATATGTTAAACTGGGATCAGTAGAAACTGAAAACTTGTCGCCTTTATTAAATTGTGGTGGTAAGGCATAAGCTTTGACAGAAATTACAAAAAGAAAAAGAACAGGAATATGAAACTACAACAGATTGTTCCCGTTATCCTGATCAGCGCAGCTACATCCGTAGGTAGCATGTGGGCCTATAACAAGTTTGCAGGAAATAATCTGACCCCTTATACCAATGCAGAGGCAGGTAGTAAGATACCGGCAAACTATGCAGGGCTTTTTGATGGTGTTAATGGGTCCCCAACCGATTTCCAGCAGGCAGCAGCATCCTCCATTCCCGCTACCGTACACATTAAGACCAAGGCAACCAGGACTGCCAGCAATAACCTGCCCAGGAGAAGTCCGTTGTTTGATCTGTTTGGGTTCGACTGGGATGAGGACATGTCCCCCAGGACCCTGCCCCAAATGGCCTCCGGCTCCGGTGCGATCATTAGTGATGATGGCTATATCGTTACCAATAACCACGTAGTGGATGGTGCGGATGAGATCACCGTTACCATGAGCGATAAGAAGTCCTACAAGGCCAAACTGGTAGGGGCCGACCCCAGCAGTGACCTGGCCGTTATTAAGATCGAAGCCAAAGACTTGCCCTTCCTGCTTTACGGCAACTCCGATGAGGTACAAGTAGGTCAATGGGTACTGGCCATTGGTTATCCCCTTAACCTGGAAACCACCGTTACTGCAGGTATTGTTAGTGCCAAAGGACGGACCCTCGAGATCAATAAAAGGCAAAGCCGAACCCCCATTGAGTCATTTATCCAAACCGATGCAGCAGTGAACCCTGGCAATAGCGGCGGACCGCTGGTCAACACAGCTGGTCAACTGATCGGTATCAACTCAGCCATCGCTTCTCCCACCGGTTCCTACGCGGGGTATTCCTTCACCATCCCGGTGAACATCGTAAAGAAGATCGTGGCCGACCTGATGAAATTCGGCACCGTACAAAGGGCATACCTGGGCATTAATTACGCCCCCGATAACCTTAGCGATGAGATCAAAAAAGAACAAGGCATCAAGGAGGGGGAAGGCGTGTTTGTTTTGGATGTTACCAAGGACGGTGCTGCAGCAGCCGGTGGCATCAAGAAAGGCGACTTCATTACCCGCATCAACAATGTGCCCGTAAAGAGCGGTGCTGAGATGGTAGGGCAGATTGCTACTTACCGCCCCGGCGATAAGGTGAAGATCGGTTACAGGCGCGATGGAAAGGACTTTATCAGTGAAGTGGTATTGCGTAACAGCAGTGGAACCACAGAAGTGGTAAAATCAAGTGTCCTGGATAAGTTAGGAGCCGACCTGGCGACCATCGATGGAAAACTGGCCAAGGAACTGGGAGTAAAAGGCGGTGTGATCGTGAGGGGCATTGACGACAAAGGTGCCTTCAGCAAAACAAGGATGGAAGAAGGCTTTGTGATCCTGAAGGTGAATGGCAAGGATGTTTCCACCGTTGAACAATTCCGCGCTGAATTGGAAAAGGCGGGATCTTCGGTTACCCTCGATGGTATGTATCCCGGCTATGAAGGCGTTTTCCGCTACCCCATGCGACTCACTGAATAATATTACAGATGCTTACAATAGAAAAAGCTGCCTTTTTGGGCAGCTTTTTTATTTCGGTTTACCTGCAAGTTTACTTCTTTACGAAGACCCTGAAATCCCAGGCGCCCAAACGGTAATTCATGTGCCCGGAGAAGTCCTGGGGGGAGTCCCCAAATGCATTACGGTATTGCCCTTTTACCAGGTCGTCCTGGATGGTAAAATTGACCCCATCTTCCGGCGAAAGGTTTAGCAGCACCAATACCTCGGCATCCCCATTCTTGCGGAGGAAGGCGAATATCCGGTCATTAGCCGATGTTTTTAACCTGTAGGTACGGGCAGCAGGATCGCCTGCCCTGAGTGCGGGATGGGTCTTATGCAGGGTCAGTAGGGTCCTATAAAATCCTTCCAGGGCATAGGTCCCGTTCCATTCAATCGGGTCCTTCTCAAAAAACTTCAGGCGCTTCTTATTGGGTAATTCCTGTCCGGAATAAAGCATGGGTATACCGTTCCAGGTGCAGCTAAAAACAGCAAGGGACCTGGCCATATCACCATACTTTTCATATTCTGTGCCATTCCAACTGTTTTCATCATGGTTGCTGGTAAAGAAAGTGCGGAAAGAACTGGGCAAAAAGCTGGTTTCATACTTATCCAGCAAACTATCCAGGCCGGCAATGGTCGTTTTCTTTTTGTAGTAATCAGCGGTCTTATGCATCCATTCCCAGGTATAGGTGGCATCAAAAGCCTCATGGTAGTTGGCCTCTTCACATTCAGCCAGCCAGAACAATTTCTTCTCCTTATCCAAACTGGACCGGGCTGTTTTCCAGAAATCCAGGGGCACCAGCATAGCCATATCACACCGGAATCCATCAATATCACACTCCTTCACCCAAAAACGCATGGCCTCGATCATGTCACTTCTCATATTGGGGTTGGAATAATCCAGGTCGATCACATCATCCCAGCCATTCCGGTCATAGAACTCCCCTTTCTCATTCTTCTTGAAATAATCAGGATGGGTCCTGGTCCAGGTATGGCCCCAGCCGGTATGGTTAGCCACCCAGTCAATAATGACCTTGAACCCCAATTGATGGGCTTCCTCAACCAATGCCTTGAAGTCGGCAACCGTTCCGTATTCTGGGTTGGTGGAGGTATAATCTGAACAAGCATAATAGCTGCCGAGGGTACCCTTGCGTTTCTCAGTAGCGATAGGGGTAATGGGCATGAACCATAGCACTTCCACCCCCATCTTCCTCAACCTGGGCATCTCCCTGGTAAAGGCCTTGAAATTGCCTTCACGGGTATATTGCCTGAGGTTGACCTCATAGATGTTTGTTGAATAACTCCAATCAACGGGTTTGAATTGATCCTGTTCCATGCTTGATGGGGGTTGTTGAATCGGTCCCTGGGCCGAAACTTGTGATAAAGATGCCCCCAAGGCAAGGGCAAGGGAAAAAACTTTCAAAGGCTGAAACATGCAGTAGCTATTTCTGTGAAAATACCGAAAAACTGCTTTGCAAGCCTGAAGTCCAAACTAACTACCTTTGCAGTTGTTAGTTCCGGAAAGAAAAAAAGATCGAAATGAAGCAATTTGAGGTACCCGCCTTTTACAGAAGCCCATTGATCAGTGCCATCAAGCAAAAGCGCAAACAGGAAGACCGCCTGAAAAAGGACTTCTCCCCCACCCTGATCGATTTTGGGACCTTAAAGATTTACCTCGCCAGGCATTTCGGTTTTTGCTATGGAGTAGAGAACGCCATTGAGATCGCTTTCAGGACGGTTGAGGAAAATCCCGGCAAGAATATCTACCTGCTGAGTGAAATGATCCATAACCCCCAGGTAAACGCTGACCTGCAGGCCTATGGGGTTAAGTTCCTGCAGGATACCTACGGCAACCAACTCATCCCCTTTGAATCAGTGGGCAAGGACGATATCGTTTTGATACCGGCCTTTGGCACTACACTTGATATTGAGCAGGTACTGCGAGACAAGGGAATCACCATTGAAAAATACAACACCACCTGTCCTTTCGTTGAAAAGGTTTGGAACAGGAGTGAGCAGATCGCCCGGAAGGGTTATAGCATCGTTATACATGGCAAACCCAGGCATGAAGAGACAAGGGCCACCTTCTCCCACGCCAGCGCACATGCCCCGTCCGTTGTGGTGAATGATATGACCGAGGCCGTGGAACTGGCCGCCTATATCAGGAAGCAAAAACCTGCGGAACAATTCTATGATGAATTCAAGGGCAGGCATTCCCATGGCTTTGACATCAACAAAGACCTGGACCGTTTCGGGGTAGTAAACCAAACTACCCAACTGGCTTCAGACACCCAGGCCATTGCCGATTACCTCAAGCAAGTTGTGATGGAACATTACGGTCTCGACAACACCACGATTGCAGAACGTTTTGCCGACACCAGGGACACCCTCTGTTACGCCACCAGCGACAACCAGACCGCTGTGATTGGAATGCTGGAAACCCCTGCCGACCTGGCCATTGTCATTGGCGGCTATAATTCCTCCAATACCACCCACCTGGTGGAATTGTGCGAAACAAAGTTACCCACCTTCTTTATTGACCACGAAGACAGGATCCTCTCCGCCAGCGAGATCCATCATTTTAACTACCATACAAAAGAAGAATTAGTTTCCTTGGACTTTCTCCCCAAAAAGGAGAATATTACCATCCTGATCACCAGTGGCGCTTCCTGCCCGGATGCCAGGGTTGAGGGCGTGATTGAAAAAATTAAAATACTATGTAAGTTGAATGATTAAAATACAATTGTAATCTTTGGCTTACCCTTAAATCTTAAAATGGGTTAAAACACCTATCTTATCTAATTAGATTTGATTGTACTTTGGGAACCAAATGATACAACTTGCTCATAACTTACAAGCTGTTCAGCTAATTTTCATTACGCTAAGTGCATTGATTTGCCTTAAATATTGCAAGGATAAAACTACCATAGAATATAAGTATATAAGGCCTTACTTATTGATAGATGTCACATTAACAACCTTTATAGTAATTTTCAACTATTCAAGGTACTACGGAAAATACTTCTATCTTGTAGGGTTCTTGTTCAATGTAGCTGAAATCTTTTTATTAGCGAATTATATTGGCAAATTAGTAAACAAGAGTATTTCCTTACTTTTTATTGTTTCTACTTCAACAATTCTTGGAATAATTTCCCATATTCTTACTGATGACTTTATCAATCTTCCTAGTCTTTATATCAACATCATTTTAATATATTTCGGTATTGCATATTTCAAGGGCTTATTTTTCACAAAAAAGTATTTTGAAATAACTCAATGTTCACATTTTTGGATTGTCATGGGAATATTTTTGTGCAATGCAGCCTCCCTGCCTACGTGGATTGTTGGGACCCTTATTTTATTTGAAAAAGGATGGCCATTGCAGGGCACTATAGGAATGTTGTTTTTTTCGGTCTATTTAATACTCAGTATGTTTATGCAAATACTTTTTATAAAAGGATTCTTATGCAAATCTCATACGAATCAGCCCTTATTCTAACCATATCGACTTGCATCTTATTGATTGCAGGCATGTTGGTATTTATTGCCTACATTGTCAGGCTTTATTCGCAACGACAATTAGAGTTCAAAACTAATCTTCAAATGATTGAAAATGAATTTCAATCACAAATTCTAAGGACAAGGATAGAGGTGCAGGAGGAAACTATTAATAATGTAGCCAAGGAAATTCACGACAATGTTAATCAAGCATTAACCTTCTCGAAATTAAACTTGAACCTCCTTAATTATCAAGATTTAAATGGGGTTAAAACAAAGATATCATACACTTCTGATTTGATAACAGAAGCCATTTCATCTTTGAGTAACCTTTCAAAAAGTTTGAATGCAGACTTTTTGAAAGATATAGGCCTGGTGAGTGCCCTTGAAATGGAAGTTGATAAAGTAAACAGGATGGAAGAATGTAAAGCCGTACTTAAGATAAATGGCACTCATTTTCAATTATCCTTTGAGAAAGAACTTGTAATATTCCGAATAACCCAAGAGGCAATTAGAAATGCTATATCTCATGGCCAAGCTAAACAAATAACAATACAAATAGTCTACCATCATGGCGTAACAATAGAAATCACGGATAACGGGAAGGGGTTTGATACAAGCGTATCAAAAAATCAATCAAAAACCCAACACCAAGGATTGATTAATATGAAAAAAAGAGCTTCAATAATTGGTGCACATATCGAAATACTTTCCAAACCACAGGAAGGGACTCTGATAAAACTCGAAATACCTAGTTAGGCAATTGGATTTTAATCGATCAACTTATTTCTCATCCCATACATAATCAAACCAGCAATTGTTTTGGCTCCCACTTTGGTCTTCATGTTTTGACGGATGGTTTCAATTGTCCTTGGGCTCAAGAAAACCTCCTTGGAAATCTCTTCCGTGGTCTTGTCTTCTGCCAGTAATTTCAGGATCTTGATCTCCTTTTCCGAAAACTTTACGGGATTGGGATAAAACTGCCTAACCGTTCTTTTGGTCTGGAGTTTGGATAATACGGCTTTATTGACCAAGTCATTGAAATAGAAGTCATCGTTCATGCAAGTAAGGATGGCCTGGTAGATCTCCTCGGGGTCGGTGGTCTTGGTCAGGTAGGCATTGGCCCCCATTTCCATCATCTTGGTGATCATCTCCTGGTCGTCATACATGGTCAGGACAATGATCCGGACATCATCATATTCCTTGCGCAGCAAGGCAATGGCATTCACCCCGTCCACCTCCGGCATCCGGATATCCATCAGGAGTACATCCGGCTTCTTGAGCTGCATCTTATGCATCAGGTCCTTACCATCTTCGGCTTCCCAAAGGATCTTCAGGTAGTCCTTGCCTTTCAGGGCCATCTTAATGCCATCCCGGAATATCTTATGATCATCCGCAATGGAAACTTTGATTGTCAATTCAGCACTCATAGGTTTGGGTAATATTATAGGGTTATCGTCCCAATGGGTTGATGATAAACGTCTTGGTTGGCCAAAATCGTACTTTTTCGAAAAATAATTCAGGATTTTCCCTCCTTAACCACGAAAAAACGCGAACACATTAGAACTCCCTCAAATTTGAAGCCATAGATCCAGGCCTTTCTCATAAGCAGTCCCATAAAGCTACCAGGTAAACTACCGTTAATCTACGAGGAAACGGTTGAAAATTTACGAAAACAGCGTGTGGAAAATACGAAATTTTAAACGTATTTTTACTCGATTTTAGTTCGTAAACTTACGATGAAATTTCTCGTAAATGCCCTACAGAACTGAATTATAGCCAAATTAACACAATTCCGGGAAGAAATGGCCCATTGATGCTGGTTTTTTTTTGGGGGTTATTCACGTTCTGAAAACCAACCATTTCTTCTTACTAAAACTTACTACTATGATGCAAAATGAACTCTTGACCCAAAACCTGGCCGCCGTAGGCGAAGAGATCGGCGCAGAATTGGGAGCCAAGATGGTTAAGGACTTCCAAGATCAAAATCCAATTGAAACTAAAGCCTACTTCATCGGTAGAAATATTATCGAACAGATTCTAAATCAACCAGGTTGTGTAGGTATAAGGTTTTATAATGCCCTTAATGAAGCCGGACAAAAGACTTTGGTTTATGTGGGTATTGATTCTAATGAAAATATCATTTCTGAATACAAAGTAATTAATGATCAAGGTCAACTTGAAACTGTTAACGCCATTGTAGCTGATCGATCCAAGCAATGGGATACAGAAACTAGCACTACATGGAGCTGGTTTCAATAATTAAGATTGATTTAGAATTATTTAAACACTTTATTATATTTGGGTCATATACCCTAAAAAGTGTTTAAATTAATAACCTTAATTTCAATTTTCTCTTCTTTATTACCCTTACTACTCCTGATAGTTTTCCATAAACAAAAACTATCGGGACTGGTGAGGGTAATATTTTTCTATGCATTTTTTTCCTTTTTAAATGACCTAGCCTCTCTTTATTTACCTAGATATGTTTTTTTTAAAGACATCTCAACCGATTCTCTGCTTATTGCTTTATTTACATTAGTTGAGTTTAGTGTTTTTGGTATTATTTATTATAGTATTCTCCTTAAAAGAACTTCTAAGAGGATATTTCTTGGGTTAATAATAGTATACATTACTTTTTTTCTTTATTACTTCCTAAGAACATTGTTATCTTCCGAATCTCTTGAAACTTTCAACTCTCATACTCTTACCCTGAGTGCTATAATACTTATCATTAGTTCAATAATCTACCTTTTTGAACAAATTCAGAAGCAAGAGGTAGTGTTTATATATTCCCAATACGAATTCTGGATAGTAATTGGAATAATGATATACTTTTCGGGCACTTTCTTTCTTTTCCTTCAATACTATGAATTATCCCCAAACGAACAAAGCAACTTTTGGATAATCAACTTAATTTGTAACATATTGAAAAACATTAGTTTATTTATAGCTTGCTATTTATCGCTATCTAATCAAGTAAATTCAAAAAATCGTTTATTTACTGAAAACAATTCCACATTGGAGAATAATTACACAACTAACCCCTTCCAATAAAATGTTTTTATTACAGGCAACCTCTCAAGGTGGGAATGTTTCTATGGTACTTTTCTTCGGTACCATCGGAATGCTTGCTCTTACCATTGGGCTGATCGTGTTCATCATATTCCACCAACGCCGGGTAATTAAATACCAGATGACCTTGCAGCACATGGAACAGGAGCAGCAGAAAATGTTGCTGAACGCCTCCATCCGCCTGCAGGAAGAGGAAAGACAGCGCATTGCGGCCGACCTGCATGATGATGCCGGCCCCTTGTTGGCTACGGCCAGGTTATACCTGAATGAAAACCTGGTGAACCTGGACAAGACCACGCAGCTCCAAAGCATTTACAATGCCAAGCAGATCATCGATGACACGATCCAGCTGATCAGGAATATTTCCCATAGCCTGATGCCACCCACCTTGAAAAACTTCGGCCTGGAATCCGCTGTGAACGACCTTTTCCAAAAGATCAGCGGCTCCGGTTCCATCAATGCCAGCTGTCGTTTTCATGATTACAGGGAACGCCTGCAAACCGATAATGAACTGATCGTCTTCCGGATCGTGCAGGAACTGGTCAATAATATCCTGAAGCACAGCAACGCCAGCTTTATCCACCTTACCCAGAATACCAACGGCAATAAATTCTACCTCCGCCTGCACCATGACGGAAAAGGCATTACCCAGGCCGATTTTGAAAGGATGAATAAAAGCTCTGCAGGCCTCGGGCTCAAGAATATACAAAGCCGTTTAAAGGTATTACAAGGCAGGATCTTCTTCGAAAAGGATCCCTCCCAAACCTATTACAAGGTGACCATTGAACTGAACCGGGAGGAAAATCATTGATCCCTCTTGCCCTCTAAGACCTATTCCTTAATTTTAGGCTTCCAAGGCACCCAACACCTATGAGAGTAATCAAAGTAGCCATTGCTGACGACCATAAGATATTCCGGAAAGGCGTGATCCTTTCCCTAAGACCTTTCACCAATATCAAGTTTGTGCAGGAAGCCGAAAATGGCCAGGAACTTATTGATGGATTGGCGGATTCTGACCCGGAAGTCATCCTGATGGACCTTCGCATGCCCCAGAAAGACGGCATTGAGACCACCAAACAGATAGCCAAACAGTTTCCTAATATTCATATCATTGTACTGACCATGTTTGAGGATGAGCGATTTGTCAGCCACCTCATGGAGATCGGCGCCAATGGATACCTGCTCAAGAGTGCAGATCCTTCTGAGATCCGAAGGGCAATAATGGAAGTGAGCGAAAAAGGGTATTACCTCAACAATTTCGTTAACCGGATCCTCCTCAAGAAATCACATACCAAACAAAAAGCTATCCCGAGCCTGAACAGTGAGGTTACCCTTACCGACAGGGAAAGGGATGTGATCAAATACATCTGCATGGAATTTACAGCGCAGGAGATTGCCCAAAAGATGGAGGTGAGCACGCGTACCGTTGAAGCCATAAAAGACCGGCTGATGGAGCGCTTTGGTACCAAGAATACAGCCGGACTGGTATTTTACGCAGTAAAGAATAACCTGATCGACTAACCCCCCTTAGTCCAGCCTCATTTCCGGGATATCCCCGTCAATGACCAGCCGGCCTGCCGTTTTCGCCCTGATCTCTTCCACACTTACTCCCGGCGCCCTTTCCAGTAAGCGGAACCCTTCCGGGGTAATATCCAGCACAGCCAGTTCGGTAACTACCTTCCTGACACATTTCACTCCTGTCAAAGGCAAGGTACAAGCCGGCAAAAGTTTCGACTCCCCTTTAGGATTGGTATGCATCATGGCCACAATGATATTCCTGGCACTGGCTACCAGGTCCATTGCCCCACCCATACCCTTCACCATCTTGCCCGGGATCTTCCAGTTGGCTATATCCCCACTATCCGACACTTCCATGGCCCCCAATACTGTAAGGTCGATCTTACCTGCCCTGATCATACCAAAGCTTTCGGCACTGTCAAAATACACCCCTCCCGGGATCAATGTCACCGTTTCCTTACCGGCATTGATAAGGTCCGCGTCTATTTCTTCATCCGTGGGATAAGGACCGATGCCCAGCATGCCGTTCTCACTTTGCAACATGATCTGCATACCCTGGGGAATATAGTTAGCACAAAGGGTAGGAATGCCTATTCCCAGGTTGACGTACATGCCATCCTGAAGTTCCTGGGCTATTCTTTTGGCGATACCAAACTTATCCAAAGCCATAGATCAAGGATTTAATAATGTTTGAAAATAGGGACTGGCCATTTTACGCTCCAGCTCCCTTTTAAAAAATTCCGAAAGAGCGGGGTTCAGCTCCCCTATCGCCTGGAAATTACCTTCCAGGTCCCTGATGGCTGCCTTTACCCCATTGGCATCAAACCCGTATTGGGACAATGCATTCTCCTCATTATTTTCCTGGTCTTCCTTCATATCCATCAGGTCGTCCATCAGCAGGAAAGAGGGCACCAAATGGCACCATTGCCGGATCACTTCCTCATAAGGGCTCCCTTCCGGCAACACACAAAGTTGGTAGAGCAAGGCATCACCACGATTAAGTGCCGGCTTATCCGTACCAATATTCCCAAGGGGCTCCCTTGATTGCTGTTGAAAATAATCATGCAGGCGTCCAAACAGGTCATGGTTCACCACCTGTGGCCGGACGAAGGCTTCAATATTCCTGATATGTTCCTGGAATCCCAATTCCCCCAGTTCCTGTCTCGCAGCTTCATGCAGTATCTTTTCCATGAGCCCGACATAAGCCTCACCCAGCAGGATAGATTTATCCAAACCAAGCTTGAGTTTCAGGTCATAATACAAGGGAATGAACAGGTAACCTGTACCCCTTGCAACATAGAGAAGCCTACCCTTCCAATATGAATTATCCTGTGGCACCTTACGGTCCACAAAAAAAGCTGCGATCTCAGGGTCCACACCCATTCCAACCGTAAGCTGCTGTTTGCTCGTAAACATGAATATGAAATACTGATAATAGAATTATAACCTTACTGTACGCCGCTCGATCCTTTTCTGGTAAGGGCCGGCCTGGAATATACGGTGAACATAAACCCCTGCTACATGTATGCCATCCGGGTCCAATTCCCCAGGTTCAACAAGTTCTTCCACCTCAGCGATAGTGATCCTGCCGGCCTTGGCCATTGATGTAGAAAAATTCCTGGTGGTCTTCCTGAAAACGAGGTTCCCATAACGGTCTCCCTTCCACGCTTTTACAATAGCGAAATCGGCATGAAGCGCCTCTTCCATCAGGTAATGTTTGCCATTGAACTCCCTAACCTCTTTGCCTTCGGCAATCTCGGTACCAAAACCGGCAGGAGTAAAAAAAGCAGGTATTCCCATGCCTGCCATCTGGATTCGGGTAGCCAGGGTTCCCTGGGGAATGAGGTCCACTTCCAGTTCCCCACTCAGTAACTGCCGCTCAAACTCGGCATTCTCGCCCACATAGGAGCTCATCATCTTCCTTATCTGCCTGCTTTTCAACAGGATCCCGAGGCCAAAATCATCCACCCCTGCATTGTTTGAAATGCAAGTAAGGTCCTTCACCCCTTTTTTCGCCAGGGCGTCGATACAAAACTCTGGTATTCCACAAAGCCCAAATCCCCCCAACATGATAGTGGCTCCATCAGGTATGTCGTGAATAGCCTGATCGGCATTGGCAACAACCTTATTCATACGGCAAACAATTTGATTTTAAATTATGTGGACATAAAAGCGATACCTTTTACCTATGGCGCAGTTTTTTTCGCCGAATTATAGATCCTTGCCCTAACCTTTCCAGCATAACTTTCTACAGAATCAAAGACAGGCTTCAAAAGGTCAGGCCTGGACAAATAGTATTTGTAACTGGTCGAAAACGCTTCGTAATTGGTTTTATGCAACAGGAAAACCTGCTCATACTTTTTCAACCGGCCTCCTGCAGGAAGTGATGAATCCTTTACCAAGATCTCATTATGGTATTCATCCGCAAGCATCAGGTCATAAATTATGGGAACGATTTCTTCCTGCCCCATGATTCCTTCGGGCAAATCCTTTCCATCCCCATCCTTGCAGGAAAACATCATGATCAACATAATGCCTGCCATTGCCATTCGCATCATTTCAATTCTTGTTTGTAGGTATTGGCATTAGTAATATCGAGCCTGGCGAGGATCTCGGAAGCCTGTGACCTTTCCTCAGGCGGAGCCTTCCTAAATATCTTCACCAGTTCCATCGTACGGCCCTGGAAAAAGAATGGGATCACCATGGTATTAGGGATCTCACTATTCAGGGTATTCAGTTGCTGCAAAGCCACCAAAACAGATTTCCGTGCCTCTGCCTCATTCTCGTAAAACTGGTCAAGTCCCTGCCTGAAATAACTATATATGGCATCATGTACCAGGGTATACCTGCTGCTGGTAAGGTTCTCCATCAACCAATAACGGTTACGCTGCCCATCAAATGCTTTCCACCCCAGCAAGTCCCGGCTATCAGGCGAGTTATTCACTATGTTTTGGGCTTTTACAAACCAGGGATCCCCTCCCCTCAGGGCAAAGGAATCACCATCCAAGCCCAGGATGATATAAACATAATACGCAAGTACTGCGGTTAGATTGGACACAAAGGGATCACTGCCGGAAACCCTGTTCTCGTTAAAATCCAGCTGCTGGAACTCAACATAACGGAAGGTCACATTATCATCCAGGAAATTGATCAGAGGACTCAGGTAAGAACTGTTGTAAACCGGTCGGCCAGCCTGAACTGTGAGGGTGGCTTTATAAATATTCCCTTCAGCAGCTTCACTGATGGTAAGCAGGAAATTACAGGATATTTTTTCCTGCGCCTGGTAGGCATCCCTGGTCCACTTCCTGTTATTCAGGAAATTATTCAAGGCAGACTGAAGGGTATTGAAAACCTTCCGATCTATCTTGGTGCTGACCTGGTTGGCCATCACGGCCACTTTCGCCTGGATCTCCTGGGAGAAGCCACTGGATTGGGCACAAGTCAAAATAAGGAGAAGGAATAAGGCTTTACGCATGATTCAGATTTAGGATAGCATCAACGATGTCCCTGGCCACAGCCGATTTTGATTTTACCGGATAGGCATTACTGTTACCGGACCTGTCAAAAATAGTAACCTTGTTGGTATCTATTCCAAATCCTGCCCCCTGGTCATTCAGGGAGTTAAGGACGATCATATCAGCATTCTTCTTTTGCAATTTTTCAATTGCGTTAGCTTCTTCATTATTGGTCTCCAGCGCAAAGCCTACCAATAGCTGTCCCGGTTGTTTCAACTCCCCCAAAGACTTCAGGATATCCCTGGTCTTTTTTAATGCTATTACAAGACCTTCCTCCTGCTTCTTGATCTTCTCTTCAGCAACCGTTACAGGCGTATAATCAGCCACCGCAGCAGCCATGATCGCAACGTTTGAGTCTTTGAACCTGGAAACAGCTGCATCATACATTTCTTCAGCGGTCTTCACCCTTGTCACATTGATACCGGGATGGGCCAGATGCTGTACCCCGGGCCCCAGGACCAATTCCACCGCTGCGCCCCTGTTGGCCATCTCGAGGGCCAGGGCGATGCCCATTTTTCCGGAAGAATGGTTACCGATGAACCTCACTGGATCCAGGGGTTCATAGGTTGGGCCTGCTGTGATCAGGACCTTTTTA
Source organism: Flavihumibacter rivuli (assembly GCF_018595685.2). NCBI lineage: Bacteria > Pseudomonadati > Bacteroidota > Chitinophagia > Chitinophagales > Chitinophagaceae > Flavihumibacter > Flavihumibacter rivuli. The sequence continues at coordinate 103,946 of NZ_CP092334.1, read as the reverse complement.
CCTGCAAACTCCTGTGATGATGAAAAAAACTGCTCAATATTGTCCAGGATATCTTCAGGCTCAGCCATCCGCCCATCTCCCACCAATCCGCTGGCCAGTTCACCCTTTCCAACTGGCAAAACCCTGTTACCATAACCTTCCAGCGCGAGGAGGTTCTTCTTTGTAGTTGGATGGTGCCACATATCCTCATCCATTGCCGGGGCTACCCAGACAGGGCAGGTAGCGGACAGGTAAACAGCCAGAAGTAAATTGTCACATAGGCCATTAGCCATTTTGCCCAGGGTATTACAACTCAATGGGGCGATCAGCATCAGGTCGGCCCAGCGTCCTAACATGACGTGGTTGGCCCAGGCCGCTTCATCAAACAGATCTACCAACACAGGATGCCTGGATAAAGTAGACAAGGTAAGCGGGCTTACAAAATCCTTTGCCGACGGGGTCATGACAACCCTAACCTCTGCACCAGCCTTAACCAGCATCCTGACCAGCAGGATGGATTTGTATGCAGCGATGCTGCCTGATATCCCCAATAGAATCTTTTTGCCTTTCAACATGCCCTAAAATTATAGCATTTACCTACCAACTGTTAGTTGGGTGCATAAAAAAAGCGACAGAAAACTGTCGCTTTACCAATTAATTGACAAAATATTAGCTAAACAGGTTGTCTTCGTTCCTGCGATAATAAACCTTCTCTTCCATGAACTCCTGGGTAGCCAATAAAGCAGGGTTAGGCATGCGCTCATAAGCCCTGGATATCTCGATCTGCTCCTTGTTCTCATGGATCTCTTCCAGGCTATCGGTATGGGTCGCAAACTCTTCCAGTTTGTTGTGCAGCTCCTCTTTCAAGGCCACATTGATCTGGTTTGCCCTTTTAGCAATAACCGCTATGGATTCATAGAGGTTTCCCGTTCTTGATTTGATGTCAGCAAGGTTTTTTGCCTCCGCTACATTGCTGGTATTAGAACTAAGCTGACGTCTTAACTTGCTCATTTTTTAAGGCTTTAATATTGTTCTGGGATAAATTTAAGAATCTTTCTGCATCTTTTCTAAGTTTACTTTCCGGGAACCGGTCGATAAACTCATTACACTCCTCGATCACTTTTTCAAAACGCTCTTCCTTTTTCTCGTCAACACTAAGGCTGGCATATTCGAAATAAGAACGAACGACTTTCAATTTGTATTCGTCACTTTTCTCAGAATCCGGAAAGTTGTTCAACAGGTTGGTATAAGCGATTGCTGATGCCTTATATTGACGGAGGTTGTAATACAACTCAGCACTCATGGCCTCCTTTGCCTCCAACTTGGCCCTGCACTTATCGATGATGTCGGATGCTTCCTTGTTCTTTTCAGAGCCGGGATGGGTATTAATGAAGGTTTGCATGAAACCAATAGTCTTTGAGGTATTGGTTTGGTCAAGCTCCACCTTGGGGGACTGCCTGTAATAGGTATAGGCCCTCATATATTCCATCTCTTCGGCGCGCTTACTGGTGGGGAATACCTCAACGAAGCCTTTAAAAAGATTCTCGGCATTCAGGTAATCCTTTTGGTTATAGGCACAGTATGCATATTTGTAATAAACATCCTCAAACTTATCAGACCCCTTCAGTAGCGGGAAAAGCTCTTCATACAATTGCTGTGCGTAATTGTACTTCTTCTTGGCATAATACTGGTCAGCCATTTTCAACTTATAGTCATAATCGGTGCTTTTTTGCACCTTGGCAAAGTTGGAACAGCCTGTACCAAAAACTACGACCAATAAAATTACTCCGATAAATCTCATAGAGGGCTGCAAAGTTAACAGATTTGGGCAAATATGGAAGATAATTATGGTGTGCCCAAAACATTAGCGTTAAGCAAAATATAAAAAGCCCCGATTTCTCGGGGCTTAGTTATTGTCTGTCAATTCATTATCCCTTTTTGCGAAGGTTCGGGTGAGGCGCTGGAACCGCATTGGGTCCTTCTTCACCTGTAGCATCACGGAGGTCAACTGTATTGGTGTCTCCACCACCTTCGCCATACTTGAAGATGAAGCGGTCAGCGCTGATACCTTCTTTCTCGATCAGGTAGTTGATCACGGCGTTTACGCGATCCCAGCTAAGCTGCTGTGCAGACTTGCTGGATTCACCGTAACCGATTACAGATACCTTACAAGTTGGGTTGTTGCGCAGCTTCTCAGCAACACTTGCCAGGACAGCCTTAGCATCGGCACTCAGTGAAACGGAACGACCGGTAAAGCTGATGCTTGGCAGGTCGCCGATAGCGCACTGGGGCTTAGCCACCATATTAGCGGCGATATTCTTACAGCATTCTGGCTCAGGACACTTACCTACACCATCAGCATCAACAGGCTGGCACTGGGTTGGGGTGATGAGTTCCTTATCCTTGAAGTCAGGTACGCCGTCACCATCAGTATCCTTGCTTACGCCATGGCTGTCAACAGGTGCTCCTTGTGGAGTATTGGGTTCCAGGTCAAATTGGTCAGTTACACCATCACCATCAGCATCATCCAATACAGGCTTAGGCATCTTCATATGCTTGGGGGCGTTCAGCTCGTTGTAGGCGTAATCCAGGGGATTCATCCAATAAAGGGGTGCTGTCCTGTTCTTTCCAAAAGCATAGTTAACACCCAGGCTCAGGAAGTTATAGGTATCATAATCCCTGGTCAACACGGCATCTCCCGCAGGAGCTTCCTGCCAGCGCTGGCCATCAAGGAGGTCATCTTTTGTAATGGTGAACCTATCTTCAAGTGAGAGACTGATGCGCTGACCTAAACGGTAAGAGAAACCAAGACCAACTGAATAAACCGGCCTGAAGGTCTTTCCAAACAATTCAGCCTTTTGCTCTTCATGCTTCTCGCCATCAGTTTCATAGCTGTCATCCAAAAGATCCCTCAATTGCTTTTTGGTGTCTTTACGATCGCTGTATACGTTACCGTTAATGGTACTGAAGTCATACTTTTCATCCCCGTTCAAGGCATTTACCTTGGTATCGTAGATCATACCACCAATACCTACCAATGCATACAGGTTGGTTTTGGGCTGGGCCTTGTGGAAAAGGATATTATTAAGACTTACTAAACCTTGAATCTGAAGGTCTTGTACGTTTGTTTTGTAGTTATAATAAATCTCATCTTGCACAGGGAGGAGCTGTCCGGTTGAAAGCCTCCTGGCTGGTACATAGCCGTTATCTACCCAGGCTGAGTTCTTTCCGTAATTACCGGAAGAAGACCAGTGCAAGCCTTTGGCCATACCATAAACATATTCCATCCTGAGGGAGAAAACATAGCCCAATGCCTTGCGGACATTGAAACCAAACCCTGCAGTTGGGAATACGGCAGGCACATCACCACTTATAGAAAAAGCCCCCACTTTCAGACCCACTTCCCACTGGTTACGTGGTTTAGCTGGGAACGGGTAGGTATTATTCATGAACTCATTGTGCTGAGGAAGTCTTTTCCGTGGAATGAGGGAAGAATCTGTTACATCATAACTGGCACCGATTTGGGCGAAGCCAGCCGACGAAAACAAGCACAGTAAACCAAAAAGAACTGCGTTTTTTTTGCTTGCCATAATGGAGGTTTAATAAAAAATGGTTAATGAATTGACAGGATACGACAAATAAAATCAGGACAAAAATATTAATTGCGTTTTAAATACCAAATAAAATAACAATCAGACATTTGATTCACTTGCCATATGTCATTAGACATTTGCCAATCCGGAACGCTGCTTTGTAAATGGTCCGCTTTATAGTAATTTGCCCTGCTTATTACCCATAATGAAGTTATCACAATCACTAATAGCCGAAGAATTGGCCATTTTTGAAGTCCGGTTCAAAGATGCAGTTAAGAGCCAGGTGAGCATGCTCGACCGGATCACCCGGTTCATCGTCAAACGCAAGGGCAAGCAGATCAGGCCCATGTTTGTGCTTTTGACGGCAAGGCTTTGCGGGGGCATTACCGACAGCACTTACAGGGCAGCCTCCCTGGTTGAACTCCTCCACACCGCCAGCCTGGTACACGATGATGTGGTGGACGAATCCATGGAAAGAAGGGGCTTTTTCTCTACCTATGCGCTTTGGAAAGCCAAGATTTCGGTATTGCTGGGGGATTATTTATTGGCCAAAGGCCTTCTTTTATCTCTTGATAACCATGAATTTAGGATTTTGCAGATCCTAACCGATGCGGTGAGGAGGATGAGTGAAGGGGAACTGCTCCAGATAGAAAAGTCCCGTACCCTGAACCTGGAAGAAAAGGTCTATTATGAGATCATCAGCAATAAAACAGCCTCATTACTGGCTTCTGCCTGCTCAGCGGGAGCTTATTCCGCCGCGGGGAATGAGGAGCACGCCAGCCTGATGAGGCAGTTCGGGGAGAAAGTAGGCATTGCCTTCCAGATCAAGGACGACCTCTTTGATTATGGGTCAGAAAATGTGGGCAAGCCAACGGGCAATGACATTAAGGAAAAGAAACTTACACTACCTTTAATTTATACCCTAAATAATACGGATAAGGCCACACGAAGGAAACTGATCTACACCATCAAAAACAACAACAATGACCCGGTGAAGGTGAAAGAGGTGATCGATGCTGTAGTGGCTGCAGGTGGTATCAGCTATGCTACTGAAGCCATGTTCAGGTACAGGGATGAAGCCCTGGCTATCTTGCACCAATTCCCGGAAACGGACACCAGGATGGCTCTGGAAGAACTGGTTAGATTTACTACAGACAGAAAATACTAAGTGATGGAGAAGCGATGGAAGTTGTTGAGTGCTGATGGGAATGAGGTGACCGCACTCCAGGATGCCTTGAAGGTCAATGCCGCGATCTGCAAGATCCTTGTCCAGCGAGGGATAAGGACCTTCGACTCGGCGAAATCCTATTTCAACCCCTCTCTTGGGGAACTCCATTCCCCCTGGCTGATGAAGGATATGGAAAAAGCCGTAGACCGGATCATTGCTGCCATGGCATCGAAGGAAAGGATCATGGTCTTCGGTGATTATGATGTGGATGGCACAACGGCAGTAGCTTCCATGTTCCAGTTCCTTTCCAGGATCTATATTTCCGAACTGGTCAGCTTTTATATCCCACACCGTTATAAGGAAGGTTATGGGGTTTCCAGGGCCGGCATCGACCACGCCTCGGAAAATAATGTCACGTTGATTATTTCCCTTGACTGCGGCATCAAATCTGTAGAACTGATACGCTATGCGGCCTCGCTGGGTATCGAATTCATCGTTTGTGACCACCACCTGCCTGACGAGGAACTGCCCCCGGCGGTAGCTATCCTCAACCCCAAACAACCGGAATGTCCCTATCCGTATAAAGAACTTTGTGGTGCCGGGGTCGGCTTCAAGCTGATCAATGCCCTTAGTGAGAGATTAGCCCTGGATAAGGAAAACTATTTGTGCTTCCTGGACCTGGTGGCAACAGCCATTGCTGCAGACATAGTACCCATCACCGGGGAAAACCGGCTTCTCGCCTATTTTGGTATCAAGAAGGTCAATGAAAATCCCTCACCCGGGATCAAGGCCCTTATTGAGCAAAGCGAGATCAAGGTCAAACAGCTTACCATCAACAGCCTTGTTTTCGTGATCGCCCCCAGGGTGAATGCTGCCGGCAGGATGGATGACGCCTCGCTGGCTGTAAAGCTCTTCATTGAAAATGAGCCCAGGAAAGCGATGGAACTAGCCAAAGTGCTCCATTCCCATAATGACGATAGGAAAGAGGCAGACTTTAGCATTACCGAAGAAGCCCTGGACCTTATCAGGAGTTCAAAGGAAATGGAAGGCCGGAAATCAACCGTGGTTTACCAACCTCATTGGCACAAGGGGGTGGTGGGAATTGTCGCCTCCAGGTTGATCGACCAATATTACAGGCCCACGGTGGTCCTGACAAGAAGCGGGGAAATCGTTGCCGGAAGTGCGAGAAGTGTCCCTGGCTTTAACCTTTATGAGGCCATCCATGCCTGCAGGGAACACCTGTTAGGCTATGGCGGTCATTTTGCTGCGGCAGGAATGACATTGCATCCCGATAATGTTGACGCATTCAGTCTGAAATTCGAAGAGGTGGTGGCTGCCACCATTGCCCCCCACCAACTGATACCAGAGCTTGTGATAGATGCAGAAGTGGAATTCAGGCACCTTAGGCCTGGTTTTTACAATATCATCAAAAGGATGGAACCCTTTGGACCCGACAACGCCAGGCCTGTATTTCTTGCAAAAGGGGTTAGGGATACCGGCAGGTCCAAGGTCGTGAAAGACCTGCATATCAAGTTCAGCCTGAAGCAGGGAGATGCGTATGCCAGCGGCATTGGTTTTGGGCTGGCCGGTAAATTCCATTTGCTTGAATCAGGAAAGCCGGTCGACATTGTTTTTACCCTTGAAGAAAATGAATGGAACAACACAACACAGTACCAAATAAAGGTGATCGACCTACGTTCTTCCGAATAAAAAAGGCCCATTACCTGGGCCTTTTTTATTAATTATTCAACAACTGTCGCCTGCTTATCCCCAGCCATAATTTCCACACTCCGCTGAATAAAGCTGGTCAATGCCGCTCCCTTCAACAAGCCTTGTGAAAGCAGTGCAAGATCTGCAAGATTTTTGGTCAGCAACTGCTGGCGAACTTCATCCTGTTTAAGGATCTGCCCGAATACGCTGTGGTTGCCATTAATAGTGAGGATAACTTCATCGGGCATGTTGGCGTAAAAACTTCCCATGGGACCACTCACGGCTGCCATATCCTTCATCCTTCTCATGAACTCAGGGCGTGTTGCCACTACAGGTGGGGCATCAGGGCTCAGTCCTTTCACCTCCACTGTAACATTCAGTTTTTCTTCGCTCTTTTCAAACAGCTTCTTCAATTGCTCCTCTTGCTCCTTGCTCAATACTGAGCCGCCTGCTTCCTGTTTATCGATCAGGTTGTCGGCTATATCACTATCCACCCTGGTAAATTGTACATCATTCCATTTCAACTCCATCTGGTTGATAAAGGCTGCATCCACCAGCGTCTCCATCCTTACCACCCTGTATCCCTTATCTGTTGCTGCCTTTATGTAGGCATCCTGTTGAACGGGATCTGTGGTATAGAGCACCACCAACTTTCCCTCCTTGTTCTTTTGCAGTGATTCTGTCGCCAGCCTGTACTCCTCCAGTGTAAAAAAGTTCTCATTTCCGGCTTCCTGCATAATATGGAAGCGGTTGGCCTTCTCCAGGAACTTGTCATCTGTCATCATGCCATACTTCACAAACAAGCCCAGGCTCTCCCATTTTCCTTCATATTCTTTCCTGTCCTTATTGAAAATCTCTTCGAGTTTATCAGCGACCTTCTTTGTAATATGGCTATTGATCTTTTTCACATTCGGGTCACCCTGTAAATAGCTACGGCTAACGTTAAGCGGAATATCAGGGCTATCGATCACCCCATGCAACAACATCAGGAATTCCGGTACGATATCCTTCACTTCATCCGTAACAAAAACCTGGTTACTGTATAGCTGGATCCTATCCTTCTGGATCTCGTAAGACTGCTTGATCTTGGGGAAGTACAATACACCGGTAAGGTTGAACGGATAGTCAACATTCAGGTGGATCCAGAACAAGGGTGGTTCATTAAATGGATACAGTTCCTTGTAAAAATCCTGGTAATCCTGGCTGGTCAATTCAGAAGGCTTCCTGGTCCAAACAGGGTTGGTATTGTTTACCAGTTCACCTTCGAACCTGATCACCACGGGCAGGAACCTGCAGAAACGCTTCAGGATTTCCCTGATCCTTTCCGGCTCGAGGAACTCCTTGCTTTCATCATTGATATGAAGGATGATATCGGTTCCCCTTTCCGCTTTCCGGGTCTCTTCCAGGGTGTATTCCGGACTGCCATCGCACTCCCAGCGAACGGCGGGGGAATCCTTGAAACTCTGTGTGAGGATCTCGACCTTGTTACTCACCATGAAGGATGAATAGAATCCCAATCCAAAATGACCGATGATATTATTCTCATTTTGCCCCTTGTATTTTTGCAAAAACTCTTCTGCTCCTGAAAAGGCAACCTGGTTGATATACTTGTCCACTTCTTCAGCGGTCATACCCACCCCCCGGTCTGAAATGGTCAGGGTTCCGGCAGCAGCATCAATCTTAACCTCAATGAAAAGGTCGCCCAGTTCTCCTTTCGCTTCGCCAATAGAGGAAAGTGTTTTGAGTTTTTGGGTAGCATCTACTGCATTACTGATCAACTCCCTCAGAAAAATATCATGTTCACTGTAGAGGAACTTCTTGATGATCGGAAAGATATTTTCCGTTTGGACCCTAATACTTCCTTTTTGCATAATCCTAGTTTAATGATTCAGGCAATTCAATTTTCACCGGGCAAGTCAATCAAAGTGGATGCCATGGGGCCCTGGACGGAAATATTGACAGGCAATCAGTGGAAGATGCCATCAATGTCAGTTAGGCTTGCCATAATGCCCACCTTGAAATTCCAGGCCTAACAGCTTAATTTGCAATCCAATAGTAATATATCCCCGGAATAAGGGGAAGTATCAGCCCCGACATCATCTTCCCTGTCCCCGGCAGATCGTAAAAAATCCCCGATTGGGGTTGGCTTTTCGCCCAAAGTGCCTTACCTTTGCAGCCCATTATTCATTTTTTTAAAAATACAGGGATCATGAACAATTACGAATTGATGGTGATTTTTACCCCTGTTCTGAGCGAAGAAGACTTCAAAGCTGCTCAGAAGAAGTACTCCGATTTGCTGACCGAGAACGGCGGTGAACTGGTTTACTCCAATCCCTGGGGACTGAAATCACTGGCGTATCCCATCCAGAAGAAGACCACTGGTATCTACTGGGTGATGGAATACAAAGCGCCATCCGACTTCAATGAGAAGCTGAAAATTCAGCTGTTGCGTGACGAATCAGTACTTCGTCACATGTTCACTGTGCTCGACAAATACGCCGTTGAGTACAATGCAAAAAAGAGAAGTGGCGTACCTACAGGAACTGAAAAAGTGGAGGGTTAATCATGGCAAAGAATGAAATTAAGTACCTGACCGCCATTAAGACCGAGAAGCGCCAGAAGAAATTCTGCCGTTTCAAGAAGTACGGTATCAAGTACGTTGATTACAAGGATGCTGAGTTCCTCAAGAAGTTCCTGAACGAGCAGGGTAAATTGTTGCCCCGCCGTATCACAGGTAACAGCCTGAAATACCAGCGTAAAGTGGCTGAAGCAGTTAAGAAAGCCCGTCAAATGGCTATCCTTCCTGCCGTAACCGATCTTTTAAAGTAACCACTCCCTAACCCCCTACACGGGGAGACAGTTAGTAACCACTAACTGGGCTCTTGGGAACTTAAAAAACAAAACAATGCAAGTAATTTTAATTCAAGACGTAGACAATCTGGGTGGTGCCAATGAACTGGTAACCGTAAAGAATGGCTATGCTCGTAATTACCTCATCCCCAAGAAATTGGCTATTGAGGCTTCTCCCTCTAACCTGAAGCAACTGGAAGAAAAGTTGAAGGTTAAGCGCAAGAAGGAAGAGAAGATGCTGGCTGAGATCAACCAGGTTATTGCCAAGCTGAAGGAAGGTGCCCTGAAACTGGGTGCCAAGACCGGTACCAGCGGCAAAATCTTTGGTAGCGTTACCGCCCTGCAAATTGCCCGTGCTATCCGCGAGCAGAAGGGTTACGAAATTGACCGTAAAAGGATCACACTGGCTGACGAGGTGAAGGAACTGGGTCAGTACAAAGCAGTAATTGACTTCGGTAATGGCCACAGCACAGAAGTTGAATTTGAAGTAGTAGCTGAATAAGTTATTGTTTTTCAAATACTTATAAAAGCCCTACCTTTTGGTAGGGTTTTTACATTATGGGAATTGCACATTTCATAATGTTTCCTTACCTTCGTTTTGGTTCCTTAATGATCTTTACAGTTTCACATGCTTCCCAGATCGTTTCGAGTAAATGTATTTCTGGTTTCTTGTTTCACTGTGTTCATTATGGCTTTATTTTTTTTAAAAAAACAAAAATCAGAAAATGAACATTTACGTTGGCAACCTCAGTTGGGATTTGACTGAGCAGGATCTGCAGGAAATGTTTGCCCCTTATGGCGAAGTGGTTTCCGCAAAAATCGTAACCGACAAATTCAACAACAACCGTAGCAAAGGCTTTGGTTTTGTTGAGATGGCTGACAGTGCTGCTGGAAATGCGGCTATTGCTGCTCTTCATGGCACAGAAGTAATGGGCCGTAACATTGTAGTGAATGAATCACAACCCCGCGAAGGTGGTGGTGGTGGTGGATTCAAGAAGAAGAGCTTCGGTGGCGGCGGTGGCCGTGGTGGCTACGGTGGTGGCAACCGCGGTGGTGGCGGCTATGGCGGTGGAAGCCGCGGTGGCTACGGTGGCGGAAGCCGCGGTGGTTACGGTGGTGGCGGTCGCGATTATTAATTTGAACGACACAATCCTAAGTATAAGGTCTGGACTCGATCCAGACCTTTTTTATTTTCCATGGCTGAAGAAGTAGCAACTTATGCTTCTTATACATAGACATCCTCTGTTATATTTCACTCTAAATTCAACTACTCAATAAAGGAAAGAAAACCTCCTGGGAAGAACACTTACTTCAAAACGGTCTGACCACACCAACTCACCATCTATTTGGGCAGGCACTGGTTGATTGCTGGAAATTGTAATTCTCCTGATATATTGGTGGCGCGCTGGCTGGAGTCCGAGGTGTTTGCCATTTTCCACTTTTGGCAGGAACAATAATCGTTTAACTATGGGCAGGGGAAGACAGGTCAGGAGGTCAAGGTAGCCATCTGTAATGCTGGCCTTAGGAGCGACCATGAAACCACCACCTGTCCTGCGGGCATTACTGACCATTAAGATCAAATACCTTTTATGCACTTCGGTTTCACCATCGATCGAAAGGGCATATTCCGGTTCTTTAAACGTAAGGATCCCCTTTATCACAGCGAGGTAATACCCGAGAAAGCCGCCAATTCTCCGGATTGCTTTCATCATTTGAAGCGTATACCCGTCAAAGCCCGCACCGAAAGTATTAAGGAACAACTGTCCATTGCATACCCCAGCATCGATCGCTTTAGGGCTGGCATTCAATACCAGGCTAATTTGACCCTCCAATGGGATATTACCATATAGCTGCCAGGCGAAATCGTTACCGGTCCCCCCCTTGAACAAGGCAATTGGAATATTTATCTCCGGGTACCTGTTGATAAAATAATTGAGTGTACCATCACCACCACAAACCCATACTTCACTAAAATTGGTAAATGATCCAGGCCATTGCTGGTCAAAAAGTTCAAACTGGATACTTCTCTTTTGCAAGTACTGGATGATCTTCCTTGCGAGCTTAATTCCCCTGCCGTTACCGGCAATGGGATTCGCGATCAGGGCTACTCTTTTAACCAAATCCTTTTCTTATTTGACTTAAATATCCGTAAATAAAAAGACCAATCAAAGATTGGCCTAAAAAGATTGCATGGAAGTCTTCCTCAAGGGACGATCTGCGTGCCTAATACCTTTAAGAAAGCTGCTATCCATTTGGGATGCGCAGGCCAGGCAGGGGCAGTGACCAGGTTATCATCCACTACAACGTCAGTGACCGGTACCTGGACATATGTTCCACCTGCAAGCGTAACTTCAGGGCCAACAGCAGGATAAGCCGTCAATTTCCTGCCCTTGACCACATTGGCGGCTGTAAGGATTTGGATGCCATGACAAACAGCAGCAATTGGTTTATCCGCTGCCGCGAATTCAATAACAAGGTCAATCACGCTGGGGTATAACCGAAGGTACTCAGGAGCCCTTCCTCCCGCAATGCATAAGGCATCGTAATGTTCAGACCTCACCTCATCAAAAGCAAAATTCAATTCGAACATATGCCCCGGCTTTTCGCTGTACGTCTGGGCGCCTTCGAAATCATGAATGGCAGTATGGATCTTATCGCCTTTTTTCTTACCAGGACAAACAGCATGGACTTCATGCCCTACCATCAGGAGCATTTGGAACGGAACCATGGTTTCATAATCCTCGGCATAATCGCCGGTGAGGAAGAGTATTTTCTTAGCCATACAAAAGGAATAGGTTAATGAATGAAGTAATATAATAAAACTAATACTACTCTTCCTCAGAGTGCATGATCATGATCAAGCGGATAACTGATATTGGGAGCTGTCAGTCCTTTTTTAACTTATAAACATCCACCCATCCATTACCATAACTTTTAGTAAAGATCAGGCTGTCCCCTTTTACCTGGTCAATGTAAGCTTTGTCCAGGATCAGGGTCCAGTCAAAGTCGGCAGTCCATGGGCTTTCATTGGTAAAGAAGAGCGCTTCATTTTTAAGGGTAAACCGTCCTTTGCCAATGGCGGGATAATGGCTTATATCGGAACTGCCGGTAAATGAGGGGTAATTCAAACTCAGGGTAATGTTTGCGATTGGGGCGCCAGGTAAGTTCATCCTTTGGAAGGTACCTGAATAGGAGCCGTTGTAAACGGCGGCAGGCGAGGTGTCGGACTTTGAACAACCGGAGGCTATAGCGATGAGACCTACAAATAAAAATGCTATGATTCTCATGACAAGGTTTATAGGATGACCGCGAATAGCCGGGAGTCGTTGTATGTAAGGAAAAAAAGAGGAAGCAGGGTGCTTTGGAATGACTAGGTGGATGCAAATCTGGTAGGGAATATAAATAAAAAAGCCTCACGATTGTGGTCATGAGGCTTTTTAATGAATATGGCACCTACCTACTCTCCCGCCTGGTATAGCAGTACCATCGGCCATGAGGGGCTTAACTTCTCTGTTCGGAATGGGAAGAGGTGAACACCCTCGGCATAAGCACCATAAGAAGGTTGAAGCAGCTCTGCTTCATCAATAAGGTAACATATTGGGAAGTTGTAATCCTTGACTAACTATCGGATTTTATTTCCAAGGAAATAAAAAAATTAAAGCTTACGGGCAATTAGTACTACTCGGCTTTGATGTTACCACCTTTACACCTGTAGCCTATCAACGTCATAGTCTCTGACGACCCTTAAAAGAAAACTCATCTTGAGGTAGGTTTCACGCTTAGATGCTTTCAGCGTTTATCCTTTCCGTACATAGCTACTCTGCATTGCACCTGGCGGCACAACAGATACACCAGCGGTACGTACGACCCGGTCCTCTCGTACTAAGGTCATGTCCTCTCAATTTTCTAACGCCCATCACAGATAGGGACCGAACTGTCTTGCGACGTTCTGAACCCAGTTCACGTGCCACTTTAATCGGCGAACAGCCGAACCCTTGGGACCTTCTCCAGCCCCAGGATGTGACGAACCGACATCGAGGTGCCAAACCTCCCCGTCGATATGAGCTCTTGGGGGAGATCAGCCTGTTATCCCCAGAGTACCTTTTATCCTTTGAGCGATGGCCCTTCCATACAGAACCACCGGATCACTTTAGCCTGCTTTCGCACCTGATCGACTTGTATGTCTCACAGTCAAGCACCCTTATACTAATGCGCTCTTCGTACGATTACCAACCGTACTGAGGGTACCTTTGCGAGCCTCCGTTACTTTTTAGGAGGCGACCACCCCAGTCAAACTACCCACCATGCAATGTCCCCCGATAGGGGTTAGGTTCTAAGCAACAAGAGGTTGGTATTTCAACGATGACTCCACAACACCTGGCGATGCTGCTTCATAGTCTCCCAACTATCCTACACACTTGTGGCTCAAAATCAATGCAAAGTTGTAGTGAAGGTTCATGGGGTCTTTCCGTCCCGTGACGGGTAACCGGCATCTTCACCGATACTACAATTTCACCGGGCTCGTGGAGGAGACAGTGTTCAACTCATTAGACCATTCGTGCAGGTCGGAACTTACCCGACAAGGAATTTCGCTACCTTAGGACCGTTATAGTTACGGCCGCCGTTTACTGGGGCTTCAGTCACAA